>JAHBUR010000013.1 GCA_019637975.1 Bacteroidota bacterium
GCAGTTATCGGCGTTGCGGCGGCATTTCTCTGGTCGGTGTTGCTGAGCCGTGTGCGAACGCTGCGCAATTCACTGTTTACAACGCCTGCATTCGTGTTCGTGATTTTTGCCGTTGCCGAGATGTTCGAGTTCAGCGGCGCCATCACATCGCTCGCATTCGGCATTGCGCTGGGGAATGTCGAGGCATTCAAGGTGCCGCGTTTGAAACAGTACATGCCTCTTGAACCGATCGCGCCGAACGAAATCGAGAAGACGTTCTTTTCCGAAATCGTCTTTCTGCTCAAGACATTCTTCTTTATTTACATCGGGCTTTCGATTCAGTTGAAGGATCCGCTGTGGCTGACGGTGGGACTTGCGCTGACGGCTCTGATCTTCGTTGCAAGAGTTCCCGTTGTCCGGTTCTCGATGTCGAAGCGCATTCCGGCACAAGATGCATCGTTTATGGCGACGATTGTGCCGAAGGGATTGGCGGCGGCTGTGCTTGCATCGATTCCATTGCAGCAAGGCGTTGAAGGCGGCGAGTTGATTCAGAACGTGACGTATTCCATCATTCTCTTCAGCATCATTGCAACATCGATTCTCATTTTCTTGCTCGATAAAACATCCCTCTTCAAACTGTATGAGAGAATGCTGAAAGCAAAGGCCTCACCGATGCTGAAAGAGCCGGAACCGGATGAGGATGTTCAATGAATCTCTTGATTGTCGGTGCAACGGGAGGAACGGGGCGCGAATTGGTAAAACAGGCTCTTGCTCAAGGACACAAGGTGACGGCGTTCGTGCGCAACCCTGCGGACTTGAAAATCACTCACAACAATCTCACAATCGCTGAAGGTGATGTTCTTGATTACGTATCAGTTGAGAAGGCTGTTCGCGGGAACGACGCCGTCCTCTCAGCCCTCGGTCATAAGCGATGGTTTGTGAGAACGACGATCCTCTCCGAAGGAACGAAGAACATCATCACGGCAATGGAGAAGCACGGCGTGAAGCGATTCGTGTGCGAAACGACTCTCGGCATTGGTGACACAAGAGGAAAGCTCGGTTTGTATTACACCCTCTTCGTCATTCCCGTTATTGTGTTTTTCTATTTCAGAGATAAAGAAACACAAGAACGTTACATCAAAGAGAGTACATTAGACTGGATTATCGTCCGGCCCGGACAGTTGACAAACGTCAAGAAACTCGGGAAGTATCGTCACGGAATGAACATTGGAAGTTGGTTTCGAACAGTCTCCATCTCACGTGCCGATGTCGCAGACTTCATGCTGAAGCAGGTTACCGACAACACGTATCTCCGCAAAACCCCCGCTGTTGCCAACTGAGCCGCCTTAGAATAAACTCGCGACGCCGATTGTGAACCGGAAATTCCGCGGCGCGCTGAGTCGCCAGGTGAAGTCGGCGCGGATGAGTTCAAAGATACGGCTGATGCTGAAGCCAACCTCGCCGTACCAGCCCGATGTTGTCGTGATATCAAGGCGGGGGGGATCCAATTGACCGCCCGTACGCTGGAATATGTACATAGGTCGTGCCCATGATTGCGCTGTCCCGCCATGAACGAGTAACTCAATGTTGTTCTCATACAGAAACGGAATGCCGAGCGCGAGAAAGGGGATGCTGCGGAAGTTATGTTCGAGATTCAACGCAACGAAACTGGTTCCACTGAATTCTTTCACGTTCATCGCTTTGAAGACGCCGAAGGGCGCAAATCCGGTCGAAGAGGTTTCGAGATCGAACAATTGTTGAGGGAAGCTGTTTCTCTCCGACACTCCCCCTGAGAGCCTCAGCGAAAGCGTCTGTGGAAACAGCATACTCCTGCTGAATGTCGGCAATACGAGAGTCCCTTCGGCCCAGATTCGATTCGAGGAAAGTAATCCTTCCCACTGCATGTTTTGTATGTGAAGCCCCAAGGAATTCCGCCGGACAATATCGAAAGGTACCGGTTCACCGCCAATACGCGCATCCCATCCGATGATGGTGAATCGGCCACTCTGAATTGCGGGATTCGTCCTGTAGGCACGCGAGCGGGCAAAGAGGCTGAAGTTGGAGTTCTGCGGCACAGAGCGGTGTTCCTCGTTCGCGAAGAATAATGTCATTTCCAATGTTGTTGATGGAGCATGTGTTATGAGGAGACGCCAACCTTCGGCCTCATAATAGTTCCTGTAATCGTTCTTAGCAAGAAGGGAAGTGATTGAATTGAAGAACACCCCGTAGTACCCCGCATCAGGTCGATACTGCATTGTGCGATACACATCGCCGCCAACGCCCCAGGTTTTTTTTAGCGACGTGAACACCGTTCCGCCGACAGTGTATTTTCCTCTCTTGTCCGAAAAGCCGTATGCAACACCGCCGCGCAATTGCACGATCGGGCTGAGACTATCGACTTCGATGCGTGCCCCAAGGCGGAATCCCTCGACCCTGTTGAATGCAAAGTCGAGATTCTCAACGAGTGAAGCGGCTTTGCCATCCGCGCCGATTTGAAACGCAACTCCCCGCGGCCGGAACTGAACATCAAGCGATTGTGTGCTGTCGAGTGTAGCGTACGCATTCTCTTCCTCCAGCGTCAACGGCAACACGTTGTTCTCCCGCCAGAACGACGTATCCAGTTCTGCAACCGAAATGGTGTCAACAGAGAGTCGGGGTTTTTGGAAGATGGTGTCGGGAAGGAGAATATTGATGTCGTAGTTTGAGATGACGGACGTTTGGGAGAAATCGATCGTCGGAATTTTGATGAGCGGAATGCTAATCTCCGCCGCCGCCTCGATGCGGATATCCACCGGCATCCAGAACGAATGGTCGTACAACCCGAACTGCTGGCGGTAACGGAGATGCTTCATTTTGACAAACGGAATGTTGAACGACTCGTTGGGCTGGACATCAACACCCATCAGCGCATACGAATCGTCCGCAATGTTGATGATGCCGTCGAACAACGGTCTCGTACGCGTTCTCGGAATCATCTTAATCTCATAAATTTCTTTTCCGTAACTCACTTGCGTCCGGAACAGCTTGTAGTCGTAGTAGTCAAGAGCATCGTCCGCCGTCGGCCCGATGAACGTGTAGCCGATGAAGCGGATTTCATCGTCGTTGAAGTTGATAATTCTTCCGACCGAGGCAAAGTTGAATTCCGATTTGATGTTCTCCGTCTGGCGCTTCTGCTTCACAATCTCGCGCAGCGTATCGCCCTTCTGCCAATATCCTTTTGTAAACGACTCGGTAATACTCGCAATCTCGTCATCCCGCTTCAACACCTGGCGCGTAAACGCATCCATCTCGAACGAATTCAGCCTTTCCATCCATTTCTTCTTGTTGGCAATCGCTCGACGGATGATCTCGATGGCGGGGTCTTCGCCGCGCACGAGTATTTCGGGAAGAACGATATCGGACGGGGTGAGTGAGATGTTGCGTACTTCGTTTTCCGTCAGCATCAGATGCAGCGTGTCCGGTTTGTAGCCGAGACAGCTTGCTACCACAATGCGCTTGCCGGGCCACAGCAGCAGTCGGTATTTGCCGTCCGCATTTGCGACAGTTCCGCGTGCCGTACCGGGCTCACGAAGATTCGCCGACGGCAACGGCTCGCCGGTGACGGCATCCTGCACGACGCCCGTGAGAACGAAAGACTCCTGTGACGCTGCCGTTGAACAGAGGAGAAGAACCGCCAGAAGGTATTTCATATCGGATAGGGGATGAAGGTTGACAGGGAAAGATACGAAAAGCGTAGATCAAAGTTGCCCCCGTCTCGTAACACAAAACCCCCGGCATCAATCAGCCGAGCAGTTTTCCCGCGCGCAGCCGCTCGAACAATGTGCCGCGAGCTTGGCGCTTGGCCCCGCTGCGGATGCGCCATTCCGTGTGAGGCTTCGAGGTGGAAATTCCGTGCAGTTTTTGCCAAGCGGGAAGAACGCGCCGCTCACATTCCAGCACTTCCGGTGCGAGGGGATCGAGCAGGTAGGCTCGCATCAACGACTCGAAAGCATTGTCGACCGCTCCGCGTGAAAGAAAATGTTCTGCACTCACAATCAGATTCCTGACACGCTTCTGAATTGTGCGCTCCTGTTCTTCCCTGTTGCTGGCCGGCTCTTCCTCCGTTGCGGTGAACGTGAAAAGGCTTCTCAAAGCGGACGGCTTTTCTTGTTCGGATCGGAGATTCCGTACAAGCTCGCGGATGAGATGAATTGATTTATTTTCCGGCTCGATCAGTTCGGCGTCGGCAAGCAGTTCGAGAGCTTCGCCATACAGACGCGATTCGATGAACTGTTCGGCTTCGGTAATCAGACGGGTGACGCGGGTATCCATGTTCTGGCACAATGCAAACGATGGCACAATGTACTCTGCTCACGCCGGCGAATGCTGTGTGAGCAGAGGCCGGTGACACATCATACAGAGAGGAATGATGAGCGGAGATGATGCCAAGCACATCCGCTACTGATAAGGCGGGCGGTCCGTCAAAGCGGCAACATCCCACGCGGGTGACTGCTCGTACTGTGCCGACCGTTCGGGACATGATGGAACGCTGCACATCCGGCAACAGGAAGGAAGGCACGGGTCGAGATGAATCAATACCTGTGCATGATTCTCCAACCCTTCCGTCAGTGTTTTCTGTATCGCATGTTGGAACGTCTCCGCCTTTGCAACAGTCCAGTAGAACGGAACAGTTAGATGGAAATCGACGTGATGCATTTGTCCGGAACGCATCACGCGCAGAAGATGCACAGTAATCCATTCGGCAGTCCGGTTTTTGTTGACAATATTGACAACGCTGTCAAGTGTTTCCGCGTCAGATTCATCCATCAACCCACCGACAGAAACACGCATCAGCTTGTAGCCCGAAACGAGAATATTGATGGCGACGGCGATAGCAACGAGGGGGTCAAGCAGTTCGATGTCCGTGAACCGGACCAGCAGCAATCCCGCAACAACGCCAAAGCTTGTCCACGAGTCGGTCAGCACATGTTTGCCGTCCGCGACAAGTGTGAGTGACTTCGTTTGCTTTCCCCGCTTGATAAGAAACCACCCGAGCCCGAGATTGATAACAGCGGCGCCGAGTGTCAGCAGCATGCCGGTATCCAGTTGCACAAGCTCGCGACCCACAATTATGCCGCGTACGGCCTCATAGATAATGGCAAGCGCGGCAACAACGATTAATCCGCCTTCAATGCCGGCGGAGAAGAACTCGATTTTGCCATGCCCGTAGGGGTGGGACTTGTCCGCGGGGCGCGAGCTGAGCACGACGCTGTAGAATGCCATCGAGGTGGCGGCAACATGTACGATGGATTCCAAGGCGTCGGAGAGAATTGCGGCGGAGTTGGTGATGAAGTACGCCGCCGTTTTCATGACGAGCATCAGCCCGCCGACACTCAGCGAGATGATTGCTGCTTGCTTTTTACGGTGATAGTCGCTGTCGGTTGGCATGACAAATCTGATCTTTGAATTCAAGATAGTGAGAAAAGTCGAAAGAAGATTGCCCTCAGGCAATTCCATTCACTTGGACTTCCCAATTCGCTTCCGTAATTTACCGCATGTCTCGCCCCAATCCCATCTTTGTCATCGGCGGCGGCGCAGCCGGAATCATTGCAGCGTGTCGTGCTGCTTCGCTCGGTGCCCGCGTTCTTCTTCTTGAACGGAATAGCAAATTGGGCATCAAGTTGCTTATCTCCGGCGGAGGCAAATGCAACATTACACACGCGGGGCCGATGGAGGAAGTCCGGGCAGCGTTTGTCCCTCACGAAGCGCGATTTCTCAAACCTTCCTTCTATACATTCTCCAACGATGATATTGTAAGAATGATTGAGGATGCCGGAGTTGCAACGTACACGCGTCCGAACGGCAGAGTCTTTCCTGTCAGCGGCAACGCGGATGATGTGGTGAACGCGCTGGCGGGATACCTGAAGAAAGAAGGAGTTCAATTGAGGCTGAACGCAAGAGTCTCCGGGATCGTACATCGTGAGGATGCGGTTCGGGGATTGATGATCGGGAATGTTGAGATAGAATCGGAACACATTATTCTCGCAACGGGCGGCGCATCGTATCCCAAAACGGGAACGAAGGGCGACGGCTTTGAATGGGCAAGAGCACTCGGACATACGATCGTGCCCGTTCGTCCCGCGCTTGCCCCGATCGGCATTGAGCCGAAGCTTCCTGCGGATTGGCGCGGCGTTGCTCTGCGGGACGGTTGCCTGATGGTGTTCGCCGACGGCAGGAAGCTGACGGAATGGCGCGACGATATTCTCTTCTCTCACGAAGGCATAACGGGGCCTGCTGCGCTCGAAGTCAGCCGCGTTGCGGCGGAAGCGATGCTTGCACACGACGTGGAATTGCGGTTTGATTTCTTCCCTCAAAAGGACTTTACTCACGTTGATGATGATCTGAACAAACTCGTTCTCTCAAAACGTGACAGGATGATCTCCACCCTGCTCGAATCGTGGCTGCCCAATAGAATTGTTCATCCGCTCCTGCAATCAGTCGGCATTGATGCTGCAAAGCGGGGGCATGTGCTGACGAGGGAGGAACGGCGGAAAATCGTCCAGCTTCTGAAAGACTGGAAACTCGGCAATGTTTCCTCCATCAACATTGAACGCGGCGAAGTGACGGCGGGAGGCGTGGCGCTGGACGAAGTTGACCCGAAATCGATGCGTTCGAGAAAGGTGAAGGGGCTGTACATTTGCGGAGAAGTTCTCGATATTGCAGGCCCGGTTGGCGGCTACAATCTGCAGGCGGCGTTTTCCACCGGCTTCGTGGCGGGGGAAACTGCGGCGAAGGATTGGCTGGCTTTGCAGGGTGATTGAGCCGCATCCCGGCGGAATCATCCCGCCTCTGAATGTGTTAGAATGAAAGAACTTGTCGAACAATAAGGATTTGCTTTTGTCATCCCGCAGATCATTTGTCAAAACGTTAGGATTGAGTCTGCTTGCCGCTCCGTCAATGCTTGCCGACGGGCAGCGCCGTCGAAGCAGACGCGAGATGTTTGCCAACGATGAGCCGATTGCGGTTCCGCAATTCAAGCCGGAGCCGCGTACGTGGAGCAACGATACGATCACGGCAGCGTGGATCGGACACGCGACCGTGCTCATCAATTTCTACGGCACGAACATCATCACCGATCCGGTATTCTCGGATCGGATCGGATTGAATGTTGCTCACTTGTTCACGATCGGCCCGAAGAGACTCGTTTATCCTGCTCTGACGTTCGACGAACTTCCTCCCATTGATCTTATTCTGCTGTCTCATGCACACATGGATCATCTTGACACTCCTACAATCAGAAAATTCAACCGCAACATCCCGATGGTGATTGCGCAGAATACGCACGACGTTGTTGAAGATTTCAGATTCGAGAAAGTGTATCAGTTGGATTGGGGTCAGTGGGCGCAGATTGGCGATGTACGAGTTGAGGCGCTTGAGGTGAAGCATTTCGGCTGGCGGTATCCGTGGGAACAGGATCGTTCGCGTGGCTATCATGACGGCAGGAGCTACAATGCGTATCTTCTTTCGAGGAACGGAAAGCAGATCGTTTTCGGCGGCGACACGGCATACCACGAACACTTCAAGAAGATCGGCGAGCGCAACATTCCGGTCGAGCTTGCGATGGTGCCGATTGGCGCGTACGATCCGTGGATTCACAATCACTGCACGCCCGAGCAAGCGCTGGAAATGGCGGGACACATGAATGCACGCCGCATTTTGCCGATGCATTGGAACACGTTCATTCAGAGTGAAGAACCGACAGCCGAACCAATGCAACGCCTCAAGGCTGCTGCTGCTCACGACCCCGACCGGATTGTGATTGACAGCATCGGGCAGACCTGGACACTGCCGAGGACGGCCGCTTCAACTGCAACAGTACCAACCGCCACCAATACATCTGAGTAGACTTCATGCTTACTGATAAAGTTGCTATCATTACCGGCGCCTCATCAGGCATCGGTGCAGCACTTGCGCAGATACTTGCCCGCGAAGGAGCAACGGTTGTCCTGGCCGCCCGCCGCATAGACAAGCTGTACGAGCTTGCGCAGAGTATCAAGTTGGCAGGAGGGAAGGCCGTTATTCATCCGACCGACGTGACAGTCAAAGCCGAGGCCGAACATCTCATTCATCAAACCCTTGAAGATCTCAAGCGAATCGACATTCTCGTGAACAATGCCGGCCGGGGGCATTTCGCCAATGTCGAAGATACAACTGACGAGATGATTCAAAGCATGTTCAAGCTGAATGTCTTCTCCCTCTGGTACACAGTCCGTCCGGCACTGAAATACATGAAGCAGCAGGAAAGCGGCCACATCATCAACATCGCAAGCATGGCGGGCAAGTTGGGTTATCCGTACAACAGCGCGTACGTCGCGGCAAAACACGCGGTGGTCGGCTTCACCATGGCATTGCGTCAGGAACTTCTCGAAACCGGAATTCACGCAACGGTTGTTTGTCCTGCCGGCGTGAAAACCGACTGGGCAAGCGTCACCGAAGGCGGCTCGATGCTGCCGATGTTTTCCGAATCGGGTCCGATCATAAAGAAGATTGCCGCTGATCGGGATATTCCTCTCCCACAAATCGAGGGAGTCCTTTCCGCTGAAGCCGTCGCAGAGAAAATTCTTGAATGTATTAAGAACCCCGTTGCCGAAGTCTATACGCAGAGCGGAGCGAAGGAATTCGTTGAACTCGCAACACGCAACCGGGAAGAAGCCGAGCATCACATGATTCCTGTTGTGTTGGGCGAGCGCGATGTGTACGAACGGGTGAAGAAGTCAGAGTAATGCATGAGGAAGAAATCCGTCAGCGAGATTGATGTCGCATTGCTTTCCGAACCTGAACTCTCTTTCGAAGATTGGAAGGAGTACGAAGAAGGCTGGCGGCTGTTCAACGAGCGGCAGTTCTGGCACGCGCATGAAGCATGGGAGAATGTCTGGAGACGACGGCCGGAGGAGAGCCGGATTTTCTTTCAGGGCATTATTCAGCTTGCGGCGGCATACCATCTTCTTGTCGTCAAGAAACGCTACGGCGGCATGATGCGGAATTTCGAGAAGGCGGAAGAAAAGCTGAAACTCTTTCCTCCGTTTTTTCTCGGGGTAGATGTTGATGGTTTGTTGCAGGCTATCAAGAGGGCTCGGGCTGAAATCCGGCGGGTTGGCGCTGAACACCTGGCAGATTGTGATCTTTCCGTTATCCCCGTCGTTTCAATTCGTCTGCCTAATACATGAAGGGGATTAATCTGTATGTTCTCTTTGCATAGTCCTCGTAACCGCTGAAGGCATTCCGCAACAGTTTCTCTTCGTAGTGGAGCTTCATTACCAGTACGGCCGCAAGACATATCCACAACGAACATCTCAACCAACTGAAGTCATCGGCAACAAGCGCGCCCGCTCCGACTATCAGCGATGTGTACATCGGGTGGCGGATGAGTCTGTACGGTCCCCGGTCCGTCATCTCCGCGTGAGCGGGAACATCAGGCGTTATGTTGAACTTGCCCAATCTCAATATGCCGATTGCCCACACTCCCAATCCCCAAGCCCCCGCCTCGACGATCAGGAGAAAGGAATTGCGCGCTACAATATGTCCCGCGGCGGCAAATAACGCAATGCACAAAAGTTGCAGCGCGACGAGAAGATATGAACGGAACTTCGGAGGTGCATACATGTGGGAAGATAAAGAAAATTTCATCCTGACGGGGAAAACATTGCCGATTTTCGCTCACCTTCTGTTCAGCCCGGTGTTGTGAATCACCGCATGAACAAATATATTTCATCACCTATAATAGCATGGGAACGAAGCGGGGTAGGGCATGCTTCATTATTTCCGGGGAAGCTCTCGGGCAACCCTTCTTGTATTGTAGCACAAGAGAATAGGGGCGCTATGAAAAAAATGCTTTTGGTACTTCTGCTTGTTGTCGTCTCGAATGCCGGCTTAGCTCAGTTGAAGAGAATTCTTCCGCAACAAACCTTCAATCGTGACGGCCGCTTCTCGTTCGGCGTGCGTGGCGGCTCGAATCTGTGGATTAATGACTTTGAGAGAAGGCAGGTTTCGGGCGGCGGCGATGTGTTTGTGAGATATTCGTTCACGAATCTGTTCTCTCTCGGCGTTATGGGAGGTTATGACGTGCTGCAGGCGCGGCAACGCGACCTCGACCGTACGGGCAACACGCCGCTGCAATTTGACTATGTAGAGACCAAAGGTTTCTCCGCGGATCTTGTTGCGTGGTTTCATTTCATATCGGGAAGCTTTGTCACGCCGTACGCGTATATCGGCGGAGGCGTGTACCGGTACAAGCGCAAGGTCTCCGGTGATATCTTCTACCCTGACGACAAGAATTACACGACGTATCATATTCCCGCCGGCTTCGGACTCGACGCGATGTTCTCGAAATATGTCGGCTTCACGCTCGATGTCGGCGTCCGGATTGTGGACGACCTCACTGATGCGCTGAAACGGGATGTGGCGGATAAAACGGTGATTGCTCTTGATTGGTACCCGACGGCGAAAGCGGGGCTGATGTTCTTTCTCGGCAGCAGCAACTACGACGATGATGACGCCGACGGTTTGACACTCGCCGAAGAAAGAAAGTTCGGCACAGACCCCGACAATCCCGATACGGACGGCGACGGTCTTCTCGACGGCGAGGAACTGAAGCTGTATATGACCGATCCCCGCAAAGCGGACAGCGATGGTGACGGAATTCGTGACGGCGACGAAATCCTCATCTACAAGACCAATCCCAACAAGGCCGATACGGACGGCGACGGGCTGAGCGATGGAGACGAAATCTTCCGTCACAACACCGATCCGTTCAAGGTTGATTCGGATGGCGACGGGCTGAGCGATGGAGAGGAAGTTCTCAAGTACAAAACAGATCCGCTGAAAGCCGATACCGACGGCGACGGACTTCCCGACGCTGACGAGATTGCCCGCGGCACAAATCCACTGAATCCCGACACTGACGGAGGCGGAGTTGAAGACGGACTTGAAGTTGCCCGCGGCACCAATCCGCTTGAGCGTCATGACGATATACCGAAGCCTCCTCCGCCTCTCGAAGTCGGCAAGGCGATTATTTTAGAGGGCATCACATTCAGAACCGGCAAATCGGCGATCGAGCCCGAATCGGAGCCGACGTTGATGCGCGCATTCGCGACAATGAAAGACAATCCCGAAATTTCCGTCGAGATTCGCGGGTACACCGACAATACCGGCTCGGAATCGTTGAACTATACGCTTTCGCAGCGCCGCGCCGAAGCGGTTCGTTCGTGGCTGATCTTCAAGGGCATCGAGTCGTGGCGCATCACGTCACGCGGATTCGGCCCGAGCTTCCCGATCGGCGACAACAGAACAGTGGAGGGAAGAGCCCGGAACAG
This sequence comes from Bacteroidota bacterium, assembly GCA_019637975.1. Taxonomy (NCBI): domain Bacteria; kingdom Pseudomonadati; phylum Bacteroidota; species Bacteroidota bacterium. Next base: position 11,331 of record JAHBUR010000013.1, read on the forward strand.
GCGTATCGAATTCTTCCGCACGAAATAGAAAACTCCACAACGCATTGAAAGGTGTCTTCATTCTGAGTGAAGGCACCTTTCTTTTTTGAATCTGAAGTCGGCTCTTGCTATCTTCTATCAAACCTCTATCATCCCGCCACATTCAGAAAAAGGAAATTCCATGGCAGATCCGATGCTTATCGCGAAAAGTGACAGCGAGCTGTTTCTTCTTCCAAAAATGGCAAACCGGCATGGACTGGTTGCGGGCGCAACGGGTACGGGAAAAACTGTAACGCTGCAAGTGATGGCTGAACGCTTCAGCCGTATCGGTGTTCCCGTCTTCATGGCGGATGTGAAGGGCGACCTTTCCGGTATCAGCCAGAAGGGCGGCGGGAATGCGAAAGTCGATGCGCGTATTCAACAATTGGGATTGGGGGAATTCGAATTCGAAGGCTCACCTGTGACGTTCTGGGATGTCTTCGGCGAGCAGGGTCATCCCGTCCGGGCGACGGTTTCGGAAATGGGGCCGTTGTTGTTCAGCAGACTTTTGAACCTGAACGAGACGCAGGCGGGTGTGCTCAATATGGTCTTCAAGATTGCCGATGATGAGGGGCTTCTTCTCCTCGATCTGAAGGACCTTCGCTCCATGCTGCAATATGTCGGCGATAACGCATCGCAGTTCAAGACGCGGTACGGAAATGTTTCGGCCGCAAGCATCGGAACGATTCAGCGCGGCCTTTTGCAGCTTGAGCAGCAAGGGGGGGAGAAGTTCTTCGGCGAACCGGCGCTTGATCTCGACGACCTGATGCAAACAGACAGCAAGGGACGCGGCATGGTGAACATCCTCGCCGCCGACAAGCTGTTGCAATCGCCGATGATCTATGCGACGTTTCTGTTATGGCTTCTCTCGGAACTGTTTGAACGCTTGCCGGAAGTTGGTGATCTGGAAAAGCCGAAGCTTGTCTTTTTCTTCGATGAAGCCCACCTTCTGTTCGCTGACGCGCAGCCGACACTTCTTCAGAAGATCGAGCAAGTCGTCCGCCTCGTCCGTTCAAAAGGAGTGGGAGTATATTTCATTTCGCAGAATCCGCTTGACGTGCCCGACGTTGTTCTTGGCCAGCTCGGCAACCGCGTGCAGCATGCGTTGCGCGCTTTCACGCCGCGTGATCAGAAAGCGGTGAAATCGGCGGCACAAACATTCCGGACAAATCCCGATCTGGAAGTCGAGAAGGCGATTACCGAGCTTGGTGTGGGGGAGGCGTTGGTATCATTTTTGGATGAGAAGGGAACGCCCGGCATTGTGCAGCGCGCACTCGTCTGTCCGCCGTACAGCCGTATCGGGCCGATTGATGCGGGCCAGCGACAGAGCATTATGGCCGGGTCCATCGTTGCCGGGCATTATGAGAAAGTGGTTGATCGTGAGTCCGCCTATGAGTTGCTCACATCACGCGTCGAGCAGGAGAAGGTGCAGGCGATCGCGCAACGGCAAGCTGCCGCAAAGGAGAAACCGCGCGGCCGCCAACCCGACAGCATGTTGGAATCCGTTGCAAAGAGCACGCTGCGCGCCATGGGAAGTTCGGCAGGACGCCAGTTAATGCGCGGAATTCTCGGCGGATTGATGGGGGGATCGAAGCGGCGTTGAGGTTTTCAAACACACGGAGACTCCGAAGTGTACAAAGAATCTCCGTTTCTCAGTGGCGTTCTTGGAAGCTATTCGCTTTCCAACATTTCCTTTGCGTTCTGCAGTTCCGCCTGGTGTGCTTCGCTGACTTCGGGAAACTCCATGTCGAGTGATTCGAGTTTTGACGCGATGATATCAGCGACGGCGGCTCGCGTGAACCACTTGCGGTCGGCGGGAATGACGTGCCACGGCGCCCATTTCGTGCTGGTGTGATTCAGCATCTCTTCGTAGGCGTGCATATAGTCGTCCCAGCGGGCACGCTCCTTCACATCGCCGAACGAAAACTTCCAGTTCTTCTCGGGCCTTTCAATCCGTTCGAGAAAGCGTTCCTTCTGTTCCTTTCTTGATACATTCAAAAAGAACTTCAGAATCACAGTGCCGCTTCGTGTGAGATAGCGTTCGAAGTTGTTGATATCTTCGAAGCGATGCTGCCAGATGTCTTCGTTGCGCTCTTCATCGGGGATGTTCTGATTGTTGAGAATCTCCGGATGCACGCGCACGATCAGGACTTCTTCGTAGTACGATCGGTTGAAGATGCCGATACGCCCGCGTTCAGGCAGAGCTTTCGTTGTACGCCACATGAAGTCGTGATCCAACTCCTCCTGCGACGGTGCTTTGAAGCTGAATACCTGACACCCCTGCGGATTCACGCCGCTCATGACATGCTTGATGACGCCATCCTTTCCCGCCGCATCCATCGCCTGAAAAATCAGCAACAGCGCGTACCGATCGTGCGCGTAGAGAACTTCCTGCAACTTTGCAAGTCGTTCGATATCCTTTTCGAGCTTCTCCTTCGCTTCGTTCTTGGATGTGAAATCGCCGGTGTAAGCAGGATCATAATCTTTGAGGGCGATCTTCTTTCCGGGCGGGACGATGAGGTTGTCGTGGTTCATGATGTCTCCTTGATTGAACAAGTGGAAAAGATTTCAACACGAAGGCGCAAAGGACTCGAAGATTCACGAAGTGTTCTTTTCTCTTTGTGAACCTTTGTGCTCTTTGTGTCTTTTGCCGAAGGCATTCCTTCGGAAGTGTTGAATCTCTTATCCAAGCCTACTAAACACAGAAATACACCGGCTCGTTTCCCTTCTTCCACTTGATGTTACACCCGATGCTCGGAATTTGATTCGGGTTCGCCGACTTGCCGTCGAGAACGGCGTCGAGGGCGGCGCGTACGTCTCTGCCCGTAACGGGGATGTCGTTCTTCGGTCTGCTGTCATCGAGCTGGCCGCGGTACACCAACCTTCTCGATGCATCGAACAGATAAAACTCCGGCGTGCAGGCGGCGTTGTACGCCTTGGCGACTTCCTGACTTTCGTCAAAACAGAACGGGAATGTGAAGCCGAGTTCCTTCGCCATCTCCGCCGAGCTTTCCGCGGAATCGTCCGGATACTGCACGGCATCGTTCGATGTTATTGCCACGATGCCGACGCTCTTGTTCGCATAGTCCCTGCCGATGCGTGCAATCTCGTCCTGTATGTGCTTCACATACGGACAATGTCTGCAGATGAACATCGCGAGCAGAGCGTTCTTGTCTTTGAAAGTTTCGAGCGAGATTGTTTTTCCGCTGACGACATCCGGCAGACTGAATGCCGGTACCGGCGTGCCGAGGGGAAGCATTGTGGAAAGGGTGCTGGCCATGAGAGTTCTTCCTTTGGAGTTCGTCATTCAACCCGTTGTTGTGGCCCGGTTACAGGTACTTCGTTTGCAAGATATTCCTATGATGCACCTCGTGCCCTGCAATAATATACGCAAGCGCCCGGACGGAAACTTCGGCGTTGCTTGCAGTGCCACTCCTGAGCCAAGCCTCATCACTGAGATGCTTGAACAATGCTGTCGTTGCCTGCCGGACATGCGAGAACTCCTCTGAAAGCTCGGCAAGCGGACATGCATCGTAGTTGCCGAACTGGATGTACGGCTCTTGCTCAAATCCCGGAAGCGGAGTCTTATCGTTGCGGGAAATGCGCAACGCCCTGTAGGAAAACACTCGCTCGGAATCAATCACATGTCCAAGGAGTTCCCTGATACTCCATTTGCCCGGCGCATAGCGGAATTGCTCCTGCGATTGCGGGATGCCGCGCAGCAGCCGAAGAGTCTCATCCTTCTGACGGTTGAGCGTTGCGAGAATGTCTTCCTTTGGAACGAGAGAGACGTACGTCCGGTAGTAGGGGGCGTATTCAGTTGGTTCGGGATAGCGGGTTGCATCTGCAGCCATGGTTTTTCTAATCCTATTTGTAAGAGAATCTCTGTGTCTTTGTGCCTCTGTGGCTCATTACATTTCTATCTCACTAAAGTTACCAGCAAATGCGTGAGCGTCTCTTCAGCATTCCCGCACAATCCCGTATGAACCGGTGACGTTTGCACAATCGTGCTGCGGGGCGCAGTGAGCCAGCGAAACCGCTCGCCTGGCGGAAGTTTGCCGATTGCCCCAGCCTGTTCGCCTCCGGCGCAAACCTGCTCAAATGCGCGAAGCTGTTCCTTGATTGCGCCAATATCTACTGCCTCGCTGAACGCACGCAATTTCTCTTCGTTCAGCTCGTATGCGATGCGCAGGAATTCCTGTGCCGGACAGAAAAGAAGAATGCCCGCGTTGAGGAATTCCTCCCGCTCGACCCGCGGCACAATGCGGATGATGGCGTATTCAAACAGATCGTTCGCGGGCACGGCGTGCCTCCTCGAGAAAAATGTTTGATGATCGTAATCGTTCCGTCAGAAATGCAGTGTAGAGCCGCCGCAAATCTTCAGCAGAGAACTCCGTACCAACAGCAGCCCCGGTCAACCATTCGTCGGGAATCAGCCGCACAATTTCCGAAAGGCGTTCGTGAGGGAGGCTTGCCCTCATCTCTTCATCGACGGCTGCAAGCTCATGAGCTTCGTTGAGAAGGATATGATCCTTCACCTGTTCAAACGGACGGCGGCTTACAGCTTCTACCGAGTTCCAGTTCTGCGGGACGTGATGGAAGTAGAGCGATGCCCCGTGATCAATAAGCCAGATGTTCTTGTGCCACACAAGCAAGTTGGCGTTGCGCGGTGTTCTGTCAACGTTAGTCAGATAAATGTCCAACCACACAATCTGCGAAGCGAGACGGCTTTCCACAGCTGTTACAACGGGGTTGAATGCTACCGCCCCGGGCAGATAGTCTATTGCGAGATTCAGCCCGGCGCTCGCGCGCAGCAAGTCCTGAATCTCCGGGTCAGGCTCAAGACGGCTCAGTTCGACATCGAGTGTCGCAAAAACAATCTCCGGAACGCGAAGCCCGAGCGTGCGTGCAATTTCCCCGGCAATGAGTTCGGCAATCAGGGCCTTGACACCCTGTCCGGCGCCGCGAAACTTCAGCACATACAGCCCGTCGTCATCCGCTTCGACGATGGCGGGCAGAGAACTCCCTTCGCGCAACGGCGTAACGTAGCGCGTAACGTTGACGGTTCGGATTGTCGGGGGATGGGGCACGGGAATTCTTGAAGTTGATGGAATAATATACTCCGCGTTGGCACGAGTAGCAATCAGAGGATGGATGCAATCCGTCTGATATACTCCGGCGTCGTACCGCAACATCCGCCGATGACGGATGCCCCGAGATTTCGCCATTCGAGCGCAAACCGGGCGTATTCCTTCTCATCAACATCGCGAGCCATTGCCCCCTCACGAACCTCAGGCTTACCGATGTTGCCATAGACTGCGAAGGGGATTGGTGATTGGAGATTACCGATTACGGATTTCAGTTGATGGATGAGCGGTGTAAGATAACGCGGCGAAATGCAGTTCAGCGAAAACATCGTCGGTTGAAGTTCAGCAATTGCTTTGATTGCATCGGTTAGTTGCTCGCCGCCGTAAAGTGTTCCATCCTTCTTGCATGTGAAGCTGACTACCACTTCCTTGCCCGTTGCCTTTGCCGCTTTGCATGCTGCGTACGCTTCGCGAATTGTCGTCATCGTCTCGACCAGAAAGAAATCAACGCCGAGTTCTGCAAGACGTCCGGCAAGCTCTGTGTGTTCCGCCAGCAGATCGTTTTCGTTCGGGACCAACTCCGGATGGTAACAATCCTCAACAGGCGCAATGCAACCTGCAATCAGAATCTCACGATCGGGGAATGTGTCTCGCGCTTGCCGTGCAAGTTGCACCGCCTTTGTCGTCAGTTCAAGTGAATGATCGGGAAGATTGGCGTTCTTGAACACGCGTTGGTTGGTTCGGAAGGTGTTCGTGACGATAATGTCAGCGCCCGCTTGGATATAATCCTTATGAATCTGCAACCCCACTTCGGGATGATGTACCAACGCATTGGCAGACCACAACGGCAACCCGATATCGATGCCGCGACGCTCAAGCTCTGTCCCCATCGCGCCGCTGAGAATCAACGGCGATTTCTTTGCCAACATTTCTGTCAATATCCGGCGCATTACTCCTGCCAGGGATATTTGAATTCCACCATTGCGCCGTTCCGCTCCACAATCTCCTTGATGCGCTGCTCAATGGTCGAGCGGGCTTCGGCAAGCATGCCGGAGTTCTGCGCTTTTTCGCGGGCAATGCGATGAAGTTCTTGCACCGCCGTTTCCCTGTCGGCGTCGGAGATTCTGTTCCACCAACCATTTTCATCAAGAATGATTTTGTAGGAATTCATCTCAACCGACAGAAGTTTTGGTGCGGGCATGTCGGCATCGACTCTCAACGGATACTTTCGGATGGTGATGGTGAAAGGCTCGTGCAAGTCAAATCCGGCTTTTGCCGTGAATGTTCCGCGCAGCGCAATCGTCTTCGTGCTTCCTAACCATTGATGCGACCATGAATACTCCACCATCATATCCCGTGCGACCGTCGCAATTTCAAGAATCGGCGTGTTTTGTTCGATGACGACGGTTTCGTTGATTTGAACTCTCGGCGTGAAGTTGAATGCTTCCTTGATGCCGTTGGCCACATTGGTCGCAAGATCTGTCGGGATTCTTACAAACACAATGTAAGCGGCTATCGCTGCGAGCAGCAATCCGATTCCGCCCGCTATCATCAGCTTCGAGTGTTTTGAGTTCATCATTTTTGGGATGAGATTGTCTGTGGATAATATAACCATGCAACCACTGAAATGAAAAAGCCCGCTCTTGCTGCGGGCCTTATGATCGTGTACACGCCGTTACAACGTCAGGCAACATCAAGTGTGCTGTTCCATCCTCCCATACCGTCAGGCTCTTTTTCTTTGTTGGCAGGATCTTCCAACCAAACGGCGCTGTCAATCACGTACTTGTACTGATGCTTTCCCGGCCGGGGTTTTGGCAGCCAGACACTCCACCAGCCTTCGGCGGATTCCTGCAACCGCAACGCCTGAGCGTTCCAATTGTTGAAACTTCCTGCGACAGCAACAGTCCGCGGAACACGATTGTGATACACAAAAAGAAGTCGCCCGTCAACGGCATGTACGCCCGCTTGCAGCGAGGCATGCCGCTTTTTCAGCGCCCGCTCGACTGCTGCGCGGGGATTGAGTACGCCGCGCCCTTGCTGCTCTTCCGGCGCATTCTTCAGCGGCTCGGCTGTTTCCATCAGGATGTGTTTCACTTCGCCCGGCGTGAGATCGGGGTTTGCTTCAAGCATCTGCGCCACGACCGAGCTGACAATCGGCGATGCGAACGATGTGCCATCGACATGCTTGTAGTGAGGGGCGATGTATTTCATCTCCCCGATTCTCCCCTTCACCCATGAATGAATTTTCTCTCTCTTCAATTCCTTGGGAGCTGAGGGGAGATTCTTCCGGTTGCGTGCGAGCAGCTTTTCCGCCATGCGCGGTGAGAAGTCAAGGAGTTTGAAGAGAAACGGCGCCTCCTTGAACTGGTCGGTTCCCGGAAGAATAGGCCCCGCAACCCAGATTGCCGGCGCAATCAGTTCAGGTTTCGAGTAACCGTCAACTGTGGTGCCGTAGGTCGAGTGAAACATCGTGCGAAAGTTCTTCCAGATTTCGTTTTGATCGTTCAGTCCGCCGACTGTGATTGCCGATGGCGAACTCGCCGGCGGGATGATCGGCTTCGAGGGATTGTTGCCGACTGCCGTAACGACGACAATTCCCTGTGCTACTGCCTCTTCTACTGCTTGATCAACCGGACTTTCCTTTGACGACACCGGCTCATCATCTGCAACCGAGAGGCTGATGATGCGGATATTGAATTCCTCCGCATGATCGATTGCCCAACGGATGCCGCGGGTGATGTTTTCGGTGTTGATCCAACCGGATTTTGCATCCATCACCTTGATCAAAACAACATCCGCCTCCGACGCGATGCCGCGATACATTCCTTTCGATAGCCAGCCGTCACCTGCCGCAGCAACGGAGGTCATCGTGCCGTGCCAGCTTTCGACATGCGGCTTGTTGAAGTAACTTCGCCGCCGTTTTTCGTTCGTGACATCAACAATCGCCTTGATGCGATTGCGCTGCTTTGCAAGATCGGGGTGCGGGTAGAAGCCCGAGTCGATGAACGCAATGGTAATTCCTCTTCCCCTGAAACGCGGGTCGGCGTTGAGCCGGAGCGGTGTGGGAAGTAATGCGAACTCATTGGAGACACGATTGCGGAAGAGTGTGCTGCGAACAGCCGTTTCACCGGACGATCTCCCGTCGGGTACAAAGTCGGGATCGGGAAGGAAGTGATCATCCGCCGATTCAAATTCATTCAAGTACAGGCAACGCTCGCACATTCCCTGATATACAGACCAGGAGGGATAGCGCGCTTCCATCTTCTTCACAACCGCTTCTTCGCCGTTGCCGGTGAAGTCATGCAGAAGTTGCTCAACGTACTGCTTGCAAATCGGACATTTGGGAGAGAACATGAATCCTCAGGAGAATACTTGCGCCATCAGCTTGCGCTTGGCAATGGGAAGAAGGGTTTCGGTGTAGGGAAAATCCAAATCTGTTTCACATATGAATGTTGCCGGATTGGGGAGATCACGATATTTCTCTATCAAGTCAAGTTTGATTGATTCGGGGGATTGATGAATAAGCTCCTGTCCGATCTCTCCCAAATTCGTCGTCTTCAATCGACGATAGCGTTCGTTTGCAGATGTAAACAACGACACTTCATACCGCAACAAATGCAGAAGTGCTGCTTTGGGGTCAGGAACGAACCAGTAGCCTTCTTCTCGATACATCGGCATGATCCCGACCTGTTCAATATGCATGTGTTCTTCGACGAAGTTGTAAATGCCGGCACCTTCTTCAATGACCTGCTGCAGGAGAGGGAGTCCCCACGTGATGAGTTCTGCTGCGCGCTCAAGATCACCGTCACTCATGGCATGCTCGTACACAAGTTTTCCCTGCTCCAGATCCACTTCCTTCAGATTGTGCGACATGTGTCCCTGAATATCATTCATCCCGTTGAGCACGCGGACGAGTGCCGCGTGAAGATCCACCAACTCCGCGAGTGCCGGATACAACTTGTTATGCGAGAACTCGCCGTAACACTCTTTCAATCCTTGAAGCACGTGATATTGCCGCGCTTCCATATCGCTCGAACCCGTGAGAAATGCGTCGAGACTCAACCTGTACATATCGACTCCCTGAAAATGTAAAACAGGATTTTCAAAGAACCTGCCATCACTCATAAGTATAAAAATCGAGCCAAAAGAATCAACAGTCATTTTCTGATTGAACGACATGAGATGGGTAATAGGGTTTTGTACATTGTAGAATGGAAAGGACAGCGTGAGCAATTTTGCAACGAGTTCAGTATATTTTTCAGACAAATTTGCAGGTACCGATGAGACCGGAAGAGAAGACACAATTATTGGGCGAGCCGCGGGAGGTCGATATTGTTGCCATCGAGCGGGAATTGGCGAGCCTCTGGAAAAACGCCGCAGAAGATCCTGGTGACGGGAATTCCGCGCCTGTCATCCGGGCATGCGCTCTTAACTTCGTTATCGTTACGGAAGATGACAGCGAGTTGGAAATGCTTGCAGGACTTGTCGACGATGTTACGATTGAGCATCCTGCGCGCATCTTCCTTGTCCACATTGACCGGCTGGCCGGACAACCGGCCCTTGATTCCTGGATTTCCGCCCGATGCACAATGCCGGTTCCCGGTGGTAAGCAAGTCTGTTGCGAGCAGATCACGCTGACCGCTTCGGGTACTGAAATACACAAAATTCCCAGCATTGTCACATCGTTGCTGGTTGCCGACGTTCCGAGCGTGTTGCTCTGGAAACCGTCGTTGGACTCGAACGATGGCATACTTCATTCGCTTCTTCGTGTTGTCAACAAGGTTATCATCGACTCTTCCGAGAATCTCACTCCAGAATCAAGCTTGTTTGAGTGGGAGAAGATCGTCGTCTCTCCCGGCCAGTACGCGACATTCAGCGACCTTGCATGGACTCATCTCACGGAATGGCGTTCGCTTGTCGCCGGCGCGTTCAATCCGCACGAGATGCGCGCAGCGCTTACGGATATCAATTCAGTCAAGCTTGAATATTCATCCACCACCACTCCACGTCACTCGGGGATGAGTCAGGCGTTGTTGTTTGTGAGTTGGCTTGCGCAAAAACTGAACTGGACGCCCCTGGACCGGCTTCGCAAAAGTGACTACGGCAAATATCACGGCAAATTCGGCCACTCGGATCACAGTATTGAGGTGGTAATCAGTCCTGCTTCTATCGGCAATGATTCCCGGGGCGGCATGGAATCTGTTATCATTCAAACACGAGGCAACCTTACGCTGAGATTTGCAACAACGGGGCATGCGGAATGCGTCCGGTTCACAAAACACGATAGCGCATCACCGCCCGATGAACTGCTGACCGTCCGGAGAAGAAAAAGCGAGGCGTTGTTGGTTGCCGAAGAGCTGCAAGTGAATTTTCGCGACACGGGATATGAGGCGGCACTGAACACGTTCACTCACATCTGCACGCTCCCGGCATGAACACACGAGTGTTGTGTTTCGAAAGCGCGGAGGAGCTTCACCGCGCGACGGCAAGCGACATCATTCAGATGCTGAACGGCGCGATTCGGACTTCGGGACAAAGTTCGCTGATGTTGAGCGGAGGGACCACTCCCGGTGCGGTGTACCGGCAACTTGCTTCGAAGCCTCTGCAGTCACAGCTTGACTGGCGTGCCGTGCATGTGTTCTGGGGCGACGAACGATGTGTTCCTCCGACTGAGAAGGAAAGTAACTACCGTATGGCGTACGAGGCACTTCTGGGGCATGTTCCGATTCCCGATCAGAACATTCATCGCATTCGGGGTGAACTCACGCCAACGACTGCCGCAGAGAAATACGAGCAGGAAATAAGGGAGTTCTTTTCTCTCAACAATGATGATCTACCGCGGTTCGATGTCACGTTGTTGGGATTGGGAGAAGACGGCCATACGGCGTCATTGTTTCCCGAAACGACGATCTTGAATGAAGCATCCCTGCTTGTCGCCAATGTATATGTTCCGAAGCTCGATGCCCAACGGATTAGCGTGACGTATCCGGTGTTGAACAACTCCGGAACGGTAACATTCATCGTCACAGGCGGGGGCAAGGCATCAATACTGCGTGATGTACTGGAAGGTGATGCGGACCCCTATCCGGCGGGAAAGATTCGACCGCGAAATGGAAGTCTGTTTTGGTATATTGACAGAGCTGCCGGATCCAAACTCCGCAGTCTGTAGATATCGCGAGAGAATGTCACACACACATCGAAAGAGAAGGCCATGATTCTGACCGGTGATATCGGGGGAACGAAAACCAATCTCGCATGCTTTGCTGTCGAGAACGGTAAACTGAGCCGGGGGCCTGTCAAGAGCTACCCGAGCAAGCAATACTCCTCCCTGACTCTGATTCTCAAGAGTTTCCAGCAGGAGATGTCGGCTACGATCGACATGGCATCATTCGGGATTGCGGGTCCCGTTGTCAACGGCCGATGCACCGCAACGAACTTGCCCTGGATCGTGGATGCGAAGGACATCGCCTCCGCATTCGGCCTGAAGAGAGCCGAACTCATCAACGACCTTGAAGCGACGGCATACGGGACCCTCCGTTTGCAGGAGAATGACAAGTTGATGCTGAACGCGGGTATGCAACAACCGCACGGAGCCATTGCCGTAATCGCGGCAGGAACAGGTTTGGGCGAAGGCGGACTCGTCTGGACAGGCTCACGCTATCAGGCCTTGCCGTCCGAGGGAGGCCATACGGATTTTGCTCCGCGCAATGAAACCGAAATTGAATTGCTTCGCTTTCTTCTCAAAAAATACAAGCGCGTCAGTTACGAACGCGTGATCTCCGGAATGGGAATCGAGAATCTCTATCAATTCTTCCGGACACAAGTGGGATATACCGAACCCGCATGGCTTGCAGACGAAATTGCCTCGGGCGATCCGGCAGCGGCGATTTCCTCCGCAGGCATTGCTGGGAAAGACGAAGCGTGCGTGAAGGCAATGGAGCTGTTTGTCTCACTCTATGCCGCGGAAGCGGCAAACCTCGGACTCAAGCTTCTCTCCACCGGAGGATTGTTCATTGGCGGCGGCATAGCGCCGAAGATTCTGCCGTTGCTTCAGCAATCAACTTTTATTGACTCGTTCACATCGAAGGGACGTTTGTCCGGTGTACTGAAGAACATGCCGGTTCACGTCATACTGAACGATACGATTGCACTCTACGGTGCCGCCCACTATGCACTGACGATGAATGAATAGTCCGATGGTACGGGTTAAGGTAAAAGTCTTCGGTCCGCTGAAGGATATTGTTCAGAAGGATGAAATACTGCTCGACGTGCCGCCGCCGCATACTGGAGATGCCGCGTTTGATGTTCTTGCGCGGCAGTTGCCTGCGTTGCAACAGTGGCGCAACAGTGTTCGTCTTGCCGTCAATTTCGAATACGTATCATTCGATCATGTTGTGAAAGAGAATGATGAGATCAGTTTCATTCCTCCGGTAAGTGGAGGATGAAACCAATTGAAGAAATACAAGCGCAACTTTCTCGTGGGGATATTCCACCTGCTCGGCTTTTGTGAAAGCGGCAGGCCATTGCATATGCAGGTATCACGACAAATTTCCGTTTTGACAAAAATCATTACATTATATCAGCCCGATGAAACAGAATGGATTGATTACTCAAAGAGGAGGTGATGATGTTTGAGTGCAGCGTTTGCGGATCGAACGAATCGGTTCAGAAGCGCGTGAACCAGGTATTCGATGTGGATGGAAAGCCGATTCTTGTTGAGAATATTCCAGCGACTGTGTGCGTCCGGTGCGGCGATGCGACGTTTGATGTTGCTGTGGGAGAGAAGATTCGAACGATGCTGCGCGGAGAATCAAAGCCCGCACGTTCAATTGCCGTCGATGTTTTTGACTATGCGTAGCTGATTGGTTACACACATCATTTGACTGTACAATGGTCTCCCTCACTCCCAATCCCATTGATGTTTCTGCAATTCTCGGCGCCATTCAATCACCGCAGGCAGGCGGCATCGATTGCTTCATCGGCACGGTGCGCAATCACGCACACGGCAAGCGTGTGAAGGGACTCGAATACTCTGCGTACGTTCCGATGGCGGAGAAGATGATGGCGGAGATCGAACAGGATCTCAGAAAGAAATGGATTCTCCATAACGTCACACTTGTGCATCGCATCGGTTCGCTGAACGTAGGAGATGTCGCTGTTGTCACGGCTGTTTCCGCTTCCCACCGCGCTGAAGCATTTGAAGCCTGCCGCTACGCCATCGACCGCATCAAAGAGATTGTGCCGATCTGGAAGAAAGAAATCTACGAAGAAGGACAGGCATGGGTCGTCGGGCAGCATGATGTTGATTTTGTCGGAGGGGGAGAAGGGTGAGCAGGCAACTCATCGACACGTTCGGCCGCGTTGTGACGAACCTTCGCATTTCCGTCACCGATCGATGCAACTTCCGCTGCTCCTACTGCATGCCCGAAGAGGGAATGGAATGGCTGAAGCGGAACCAACTTCTCACCTACGAAGAAATCACGCGTCTCGTTCGCATCTTTGCGTCTCTCGGTATTCACAAAATCCGCCTCACAGGGGGCGAGCCGCTGATGCGCAAAGAAGTGTGGCGGCTTGTCGCGATGCTGAAGAAAGTTGATGGTATCAACGATATTGCGTTGACGACGAACGGCTATTTTCTTGCCGGGCAGGCGCAACGCCTCGCTGACGCCGGGCTGAACCGGATTAACGTGAGTCTCGATTCTCTCTCTCCCGGACTCTTCGCAGATCTCGTCCGGCGGGATTACTTCAGCAAGACGTGGGAAGGAATTGAAGCAGCCGACCGTGCCGGGCTTCATCCGATCAAGCTCAATGTTGTACTCATTCGTGGAGTGAATGATGGCGAGATACTGAAGTTCGCCGAACTCGCCCGGACCCGCGGGTTTGTTATTCGCTTCATCGAATTCATGCCCATCGGAAAGGATGATGGCTGGGCATTGGACAAGGTTGTGCCGACGCACGAAGTTCTTGAGAACATCAATTCCACCTTCCGTCTCATTCCGATGCCGCACCCGAACGGCAAATCGCCCGCCGAGAGGTACATGTTTGCAGACGGCAAAGGCGAAATCGGATTCATCAGCTCGGTCAGTCAACCGTTCTGCGGCGATTGCGACCGCGTTCGCGTGACGAGTGACGGGAAGTTTCGTACGTGTTTGTTCTCACTTGTCGAAACAGATTTGCGCGGAATGCTTCGCGGCGGAGCGGATGATGAAGAGATTGCCGACGCCCTTGTTCATGCGGTGTGGAAGAAAGAAGAGGGTCATCTCATCAACCAACCCGGCTTTGTTCGTCCCGAACGGACAATGAGTCAGATCGGAGGATAGAATCAGACATCAAAGACGGTTGCTTCTGCAAAGAAGGAGTAGTATCATAGCAATGAACACTGCAAAGGGTTATGTATGGAATCTGCAAGCATAAAGGAAGAAGCGAAACGCCTTATTGACAAGCTTCCCGAGAACACAACGTGGGATGATCTGATGTATGAAATCTATGTTCGGCAAGCCGTTGAAGCCGGCCTTGCCGACAGTCTTGCAGGTCGAACCTCCCGTGTTGAAGAAGTCCGCGCCAAATTCAAACTCCCGCAATGACGGTTCATTGGACTGCCACCGCGGAGAGTCACCTTCAGGGGATTCACGACTACATCGCGCAGACATCTCCGCGCTATGCACTCCGGTGGGTTGACAGGCTCACCCGGCGGACTCAACAAATTGCAGTGTTTCCACTATCCGGGCGCGTTGTTCACGGGGCTCGACAGATTCTACCGACCGAATAGCGACATGCAACGGTTCAATGTCATCCCTCTCGATTTTCAGAACCTGCCGGAAGAAGAACAACTCCGACGTGCAAAAGAGTTTCTCGATCTTTGCCGGCGTCGTAGATCGGTGCGGGAGTTTTCAGACAAGCCCGTCTCCCGCGAACTGATTGAGACGATTATCGCCACCGCCGGCACGGCGCCATCCGGCGCGAACAAGCAGCCATGGAAGTTTGTGTTGGTGGACGATCCGAACCTCAAGCGCGAGATTCGTATTGCGGCGGAGAGGGAAGAAAAGGAAAGCTACGAACACCGTATGCCGCAGGATTGGCTCGACGACCTTGAACCGCTCGGCACGGATTGGCACAAGGAGTTTCTGGAAGTTGCGCCCTGCTTGATTGTTGTATTCAAAGAGAAGTACCGGATGGAAGAGGGAAAGCAGAAAAAGAACTACTACGTTGAAGAGTCGGTCGGGATTGCATGCGGATTCCTGCTGGCGGCAATTCACAACGCCGGATTGGCTTCGCTCACGCACACACCAAGCCCGATGAATTTTCTGCGCGACATTCTGCAGCGGCCTGCGAACGAAGTTCCCTACCTTCTCATTCCTGTCGGGTATCCGAAGGAGGGAGTGAAGGTGCCGGACCTTCATCGGAAGAAGCTTGGCGATATCCTCATAACGAATCCTCTCAGAATATTGTGAAAGCTCCCATCGCCGATTCGTCTTGACATTAGTTCCCCGTTTTTGTTACGTGCCGTTGTTGTCCAACGTTCTGTACAAAGGTTCTTGTTCGCACTCTGCGTGAGGTCGATTCTTGAAGCCGATTGTTCACATGCTTCTCACTCTTCTCTACCTGCCGCCTGCTTTTCCTCTTGCTGGTTTTGCACAGATCGAAGGAAGCATAGAAGGAACCATCCGGCAAACAAAAACAGCCCTGCCGATTGTTGGTGCCAATGCCGTGGTTGTTGATTTGCAGCGAGGCGCCGTGTCAGACTCTGCCGGTTCTTTCCGTATCAACGGCATACCTGCAGGCAGGTATACTCTGCAAATCTCTTCCATCGGTTACCGCGCTAAGAGGATAAGACTGGTTGGCATCAATCCCGGTCTTCGAACAAGAATTGAAATCGAACTTGACGAAACCCCGATTGAGCTTGATGCAGTGCAGGTTATCGCCGAGCGCCCGCCCATTCTGAAAGATGTGGTGGGAACCACGCATGCTGTTTCACAAGAACAGATCGAGGCACTGCCGGTCTCTTCCTTTGCAGACGTTGTCGGCTTGCAGCCCGGCATTACGAGCGATCTCCACGTGCGCGGAGGGAAGACTTCGGAGGTAGTCTATCTTGTCGACGGCCTCCCGATTCAAGATTTGATTGGCGGAGGAGCAGGAAGTGACATCCCTAAAAGTTCCATCGCAGGATTGCTTGTTCAGACTGGCGGTTACGAGGCAGAGCATGGCAACGCTCTTTCGGGTGTCGTGAACGTTGTGACGCGCAGAGGCGGCGATAGCCATGAGGTTCTCTTGCGCGCCGAGAAGGATAACCTCTTCGGGGGCAAGCAGGTGAATCGTGCACATGATGTTGAGCTTTCGGCAAGTGGACCGATAGCGCTTAACGAATTCTACTACTTTGCCTCGGCACGGTTTCAGTACACGGATACGCGCTACTGGCAAGACTTTCGGCGGTTCTTTTCATCGCCGATTTCACGGCAGTGCACGGGCTTTGGAAAAGTGGACTACCGTGGTTCTCCGACAATCCGCCTCTCTGCCCAGTTGTTATATTCCCTTCGCGATTGGCGTGATTACGAATTCAGTTGGCGTTTCAATCTCACCGGCCTTCCGCCCCGCAACCGTAATTCCTACAGGACGGCAGTTCTCTTCTCCCACACACCTTCCACTACAACGACATACTCCGTTACACTCAGCCGGTATTGGCTGAACACAAGAATCGGGGGCGACAGGAATGCCATTGACACGACACTCTACGAGTACGATTTCTTTCTGCAATACATCCTGCACGGCAATCGCTCCTGGTGGGCGGAGTCGAAGCAAACAGTGTACACGCTGAAAGGCGATCTTGACCATCAGTTGGGAGATCAGCATTTGATGAAGGCCGGAGTGGAAATGAATATGTATTCGATCACCTCCGATGTGGTGCGGTACGAACCTCGTCTGAATGTCTTCGGCAAGCCCTTCGTGAGCAAACCTCTCTTGAACTACAGTACCGACTACAGCTACCGTCCGTATTCGGGCAGCGCTTATGTACAGGACAAAGTTGAGTTACGAAAAGACGGCATGCTTCTCAGTGTGGGATTGCGGTATGACTTTCTCGATCCGACCGCTGAGCGGCCCGCCACCGAACTGGCGCAAACCGGGCAGGATGAATTCGAGACGAAAATTACACACTATGTTCCGGCACGACGGAAACAGTACTTCAGCCCGCGCATCGGCTTCGCCGCGCCGTTTGCGGAGAACGGCTATCTGTTTGTGAACTACGGGCATTTTGTTCAATTCCCGCTCTTCGATTATCTCTATTCGGGATTGAACAATGTCAGTTTGCGCAAAGGCGTCGGTGTGTTGATAGGCAACCCCGATCTTGAAGCCGAGAAAACGAAAGCGTGGGAGATCAGCATCAAGTACGCACTGCACAACGAGATTGTTTTTTCCGCAACCTACTTCGACAAGACAACCTACAATCAGATTGATGTCAAGACGTTCATTCCCTCAAATGCAAGAATTGCCGGCGACTACGGCTTCGCCGAGTTCGTGAATAACCCGTATGCAAAAGCGACCGGGCTCGAGTTGACGATTGCTCGAGAAAAAAGAAGTTGGCTCACCGGCTCGCTTTCTTACACCATTATGCAGGCGGAAGGGCTCTCTCAAGATGCACGGCAAGGGTTGAGTTACTATCAATGGGGCTTACAGATACCAGCAAGGCTTTTTCCCTTGAGTTGGGATGAGCGCCACAACATCAAGCTCGTCGCAAACATGTCGCTGCCCTGGGATGTCAACATCAACATCAATTGGAGTTTTCATTCGGGCAGGCCCTTTACCTACTATCCTACGACCGACGGATTCACGCCGCTCGATTCGACAATAAAATTCCAGCCGAACAACCGGAGCATGACCGAATACAGCCAGGTGGATGTAAAGGCTTCGAAGACTTTTGCATCGTTGACCGATTTCTTTCGGCTGACGGTGTTCGTTGACGTTCGGAATTTGCTCAACAAAGAAAATGTGTTGTGGGTTGATTCAAGCGGGAAGATCGGCGGTGAACTTGGAGACATTTCGGCATTCAGCCAGCCGAGACGTACAACTATCGGCGTTCGCTTAGAATTGTAGATCTATCGCATATGTGCAAGGTCAATATCGCTTCTGCTTTAGTACTTCCATTTGTTATTGTTACGAGCCTCTTTGCACAGGGAGGTGGATTGTATGTTCCTTCCAATGTTTTTGGACGAACAACTGTTGCAAGCAACTTCGAAATGAGGGTCTACAATGATGGAGTCATCGCCACAAACCTGCGGGTGCGGGACGATTTCGACAGTATATGGCCGCGTCGTAGAGGAGAGCGCTTTGTTGTGTTCACTCTGTGGGACGTCGGCCAATGTGGCATTTTGCTTGCAGGCAAGAGGGCAGGACGAAAAGTAGTTTCCTCACACAATACTGCAATAGGCATTACAGGCGGGTTTGTACGTCATAAGAACAAGTTTGTACCGGGCACAGTTGGTGATCCTAATGCGGGAATCGACACAGCATTTAATGGAGTGGGTTGGAAATACTCTGATGATCCCAACTATGTTGTGTATAGCAGCAAAGACTTTGATAGCAGAGGAATAGACCTAAGCGGCAGCAACTTTCCCGATTGGCCGATACGTTCCGTAAACGGCGGGCCCGCGTATATTCGGAATACACTTGAACGTTCCCGCTACCAACCTCTCTTTCGTTCAGACGAGGACCTGTTTTGTGTATATAAGGACACCGAGACTCAAGCGGATCCTGAATACATGGGAAGATATGCAAATCAGGAAACCACGAGCGTCCCAATCGGTATAGAAGTCCGGCAAATGATTCATTCATGGAAGTCCTCTCCTTTGAATGACGTGTTGATAATCACTTATGAGATACACAATAAGTCCACCGAGCCTCTTGACAGTTCATACGTCGGATTTCAGATATGGCCTTTCGTAATGAGATCAATTGCCCCGGTGCCTGTTTCACGCGATTCGAACGTCATTGTCTATTTCAGCGATGATCCATCAAGGAATCTCGGGTATCAATATAATCCTGCATTAAGAGAAGATTCAACTACTCTGAACCCATATCTCGGCATCGGAATGCTGGAAACTCCAAGAAACCAAACGGGTGAGCAGAACGGAATGAAGTTCTGGACAGAGGATATCTATCATAACATGTACAATCGGCCACGTTCACACTTTACAGATGTGTACAGGTACGACTATATCGCCCGAGACAGTATTGAAAGAGTCAGGCATCTATTTGAAGGACAAGGACAACCGATTCACAATTCCATTTTTACGGGCAGCGGGCCTTTCAGGATGCTCCCCGGCGATTCGATTACATTCGCTGTCGCTTTGATGGTCGGTAATGGTTTGAGCAACCTTCTGCGCATTCACGACTTGGTGCGCCGCGCCTATTCCAACAATCTTTTCTTACCGCAACCTCCAACCGATCCAACACTCTCGTGTACAGCACTCGATGGGGCAATTCACCTCGTGTGGGACGATGCCGCTGAACGGTCGACAGACCCCATCGTGCCCGACTCACTGGGGCGACCGTTTCTCGGTTATCGGCTGTACCGTGCCCGCACGATCGAGGGGCCATACTACAAACTCAAGGAGTGGCAGATCGGAAGAGACTCCCTTGTACACGAGTATCTCGACAGGGGAACCGATGGCAACGACCCGACGATTCCCGTAGGTACAACGTTGCTGAATAACGTAAGTTACTTCTATAAACTTACAGCCTACGACGAAGGTGCGTCGAGCCTGAGCTTGCAATCCATGGAGAGCAATGGAAAAATCGTTGAAGCACGCCCCGGCGCCCGGCCACGGGTGGCGGGAGATGTTAGTGAAATCCGCATCGTGCCCAACCCGTACCTCGTGTCGCATCAAGGACAACGGAGCGTTGACCAGCCGGTCATTTACTTCAACTATCTGCCGGAAGAGTGTGTGATTCGCATATACACAGTCGGGTTGGATTTGGTGAGAGTAATAGAGCACAATGGTGGAGCAGCGGCAACGTGGGATTTGCGAACCGAATCGGGGCAACAGGTAGCAAGCCAGTTGTACATTGCACACATTACCACGCCGGAAGGGAAAACAGCAATACGGAAATTTGCCGTCATGATTGGAGAATGAGACACTCCCACACTGTAAATATCTTATTGAGTACGCTGACGGCAACTTCTCTTTTCGGCCAAACACTTCCCCAGCCAACCCTACGGGCAACGGCGCTTGAACACGCCGTTCTCGTCCTCTGGGATTCCACTGCTCAGAGTTCAAATGCCTTTACCGGCTATCGTCTCTATCGTGGAAGGGTAATCAGTGGACCTTATGCGATGATTCGCGAATGGAAGAGAACCATACAGGGTTCCATCTCTAACCAATTCTTCGACATCGGAGATGACAACGGAGACGGAACTGTCACACTTGACGAACGGCTCAAGAATAATGTCGAATATTATTATCGTGTGTCTGCGTTTTCAGATAGCTCGTACAATCCGCCGAGACCATTCATCGAATCGGTATCGCAGGTTGTTTCCGCTACTCCGGTTCCTGCTGCAAGAGACGTCATGAACGGCACGATCTCGTTAGTCGAGGAGTCGGGCGCAAGAGGCGACATAGGCGTTCCGCGTTTTGAAGTAACAAATGTCGGCAACTTCGATCGTTTGCATGCGGGTCATCGACTGACCGTTGCCGTCTCTACGATCAGCACCGGTTCAAGCTACCTCTTTCCCGTGACTGTCTCCGATGGTGCCTATCCGGGAGAATCCAGGTTCATCATGGACTTTTCACTTTCATCCGCAGGCGACTCGGTTTCTCCGGGAATTCGTCAGGGAACGTTCGCGAAAGATAATCTCTTCGATTTCGGTTCGCTCGCGGTAATGTTCAATTGGAGATTCGAACAACTCAGAAACCCTATCGGTTTAGACAGTGCCTATCTTGCCGTTCGTCGCAACGATTCGACTGACACTCCCATCATTTATCGAGACACGGTAGTAGCACCGTATGTAGGAGTTCTCTCGCGGATGCGAACGTTGGGAGAGATGGAGTATGAAATTGAGTTTCTTCCCGGCGGGATTGACACAGTCAATCTCTCGTCAAACCGTCTGTTCCACTATTTGAATGTTGGAATCAGAGAACGGAAAACCGGGCGGGAACTACGACCCGGAGGAGTCCCCGGCTCGCAGGAGGTCCCCGACATCGGTCAGTGGACAGTATCACGGTGGGGGTTTGACGCTGCAACCGGCGCAAGCATAGACACACGTCGCGCCGTTAATCGCTATTATGTTGCAACGACGCTGGATAGTGCGACCTCCTATATTTTCTCTAACGCATTCTATATTGAAGGAACGCGCTTCGTCTGTGATTATGCAGATCAAGGGCGCGGCATCGGAAGACCGTGGCCAAGGGTTGGACGAAGGGGAACCCGCGACTTTAGCGTCGGAGACAAGATCATTGTTGTTGTTTCCGGAGGTGTGCGCGGTGTGTTGCCGTTTGATGCGGTATACTCCTTCGCTGTCGGCCAACCCTCGAAAAATCCGGGGACGTCATCAATGCTCAATGACATCCGCATTGTGCCCAACCCGTACATTGTCCGCCACGAAGCACAACGATTTCCATCTGAAAGAAGGCTGCTATTCCAGTATTTGCCGGAGGAGTGTACGATCAGGATATATTCGTTGGGGCTTGAACTCGTGAGGACGTTGTACCATCAAGGAGGAGGCGGTGAAGAGTGGAATCTTCTGAACGAGAAAGGGAGTCTTGTGGCAAGCCAACTGTTCATAGCCCATATCGAAACCCCAAACGGTGCGGCAGTTACGAAGAAGTTTGCAGTGATTACAGGAGAATGAGAGTGAAGCACGCTGTTATAATGACTTTATTGCTCGTGACGCTCTTGAGTGGTTGCGACGAACAACTCCCGTCGTACCAAGAGCCGAAAGATGTTCTTGCAGCCTTTCTACAGAAGACGACGGGTGATACGGTTACCGTCGTTATCGATTCACTGGAACGATTTCTTGGCAGCGAACCAACCCGACTTCGCGTTTATGTACAGAACAGACATATTCAACTTCTCGAGGGAGCACAACTCATCAACGGCAAAATCAATCTGTTTTCATTTGTTCCATTGCCGCGGGCGGCTTCTCTTTCACTTGGGCGAAGCAATCTTTTTTCACCGCCGATTTTTCAACAACATGTAGCGCTTCCTCCGGGTGATTCTGCAAAGCTCGAGATCGGGTGGTCTCATACCGTTATCGGCGGAGGTCGTTTGTATGACAGTCTTCAATACACAGAACGCTATCAGGGCACGACGCGAATCCGAACCTTCGCACCGATCTCGATTACGGCGGAGGGTGAGATACAGATTTTCGAACGTGTTCAGGCGGTTCCCTTGAAGCCCATAACGTTTACACTCGTTATTCAAGAATTGCGGCTTGGCGCCCAATGAAGGAGGAAGTTTCATGAAAACCAAAACGTCCATAAAGCCGCGATTCATAACCGCAATTTCTTCGTTCGTGCTTCTGTTGTTCCACGTCTTTGCGCATGGGCAAACGGGCGTCAACAACTCCGGTGCGTCGGGCGCCCAGTTTTTGACAATAGGTGTCGGTGCACGCGCCATGGGCATGGGTGGTGCCTATACAACGATCGCCGATGATCCCACAGCCCTCTATTGGAATCCTGCAGGTATATCGCGTATCGACCGCACGGCATTCGTTGCAACACACACGAACTGGGTTGCCGATATTGCGCATGACTTTGCCGGACTGGTGTTTCCGTTGTCATCGCAATTCAAAGTCGGCGCGGGCGTCATTCTCTTAAACTCCGGCGATATCGAAATCACGACGATTGAACAGCCAAGGGGAACGGGTCAGACGTACACGGCGAAGGACCTGGCGGCGATTGCAGCAGTCGGGTGGGCAGCGACAGAACAGCTTTCGTTTGGAGCGTCCCTCAAGTATTTGAGGAATGAAATCTACTCTCTCTCGTCTTCGGGCATTGCATTCGACGCAGGGACACAGTTCAATACCGAGTTTCACGGGCTGCACGTCGCTCTGTCGGTCTCGAACCTCAGCGCAAAACGTAATTTCTCCGGCCCGGGTCTTGAGTTTCAGCAAGTCCCGCCCTTTCCCGGAGCCGATCCGATCCGTGCATCATACTACAATACACCGTTTGCTTTGCCTTTGACCTATCGTGCGGGAGTCGCCTCGGAACTCTTTGAAGCTTTCGGACAGAAGAGTGAGAGCCAGCGCCTGCTCGTCGCAGTTGATGTTGCACAGACTTCCGATAACCCTGAGAAATTTCACATCGGTGCGGAGTACGCATGGAACAACACTCTCATCCTCCGGTCGGGGTATATCTTCAATGCTGTAGAGCTTGGGCTGAATCTTGGATTGGGAGTCCGTTGGAATTCAATCTCGTGGGCCATCTACGCCGACTATGCTTTTGCGGACATTCAGCGCTTTTCAAGCGGCCACAGATTTAGCATCGGGATCGTGCTCTGAGACTCAAAAGCCTGATCACAATGCTCAGGCTTTCGGACTTTGGAAACACATCTCTTACTTCATGTTGCCGTCAATGCTGCACAAACTCCTTCTTCCTCTTCAGCACCTGTCCCGCTTTCCACTCCGATACAGAGTACCAGTGCGGTGACGCGGAAGTGCGAACCTCATACTTGCCATCCGATCGTTTGTAGAAGTGAAGTTGTGTCCCTGATACCTCGATCACGGCGGCGAGATCTTTCGCCGTTGTTTCGGGGGAAGAAAGGAACTCATCGGTTTGGAAGCTTGAGAGGTAGTTGAGGAACGTAACAACCGCCGATCCAACAGAGTCGCTGCCGATCGCCCAGTTCACGCTGTCCTTTCGCACGAGAACGAATGTCGTATCGGCGGAGCCGCGCTGTGCGGGATAACGGAACTTCACTTCGTTGATGGTACTCTGATCGGCCTTGAAGATAGTTTTGTCGCGCCAAATATCCGGCTCCTTGATGAAGGTCGGGCCGAGCGTGCCGCTCACCGTGTACACATTGTCCGAGCCTTCGAGACGGGCGTAGGTCTCCGTCCAGTTTGTCGCCGGCTTGCCGATTCTGACCGATGCGACACGGTTGTTGTTGGCAAACAGGTTCACCAGGGTTCCCGTCGAATCGACGGCGTACACATGCTGCTTTTCAGGATTGGTGGAGATGAGTCCCGTGACGTTCATCTCCTTCCCCTTGCCGACAGCGGATGTCACGCCCGCTTCATCGGCGGGGTAGTTGAAGGGCGACGTCACCATCCATTTGCCCGCTTGCTTCTCCAGCACCACGGTATTGGTGTTTGCAAAGATTTCAAGCTTGTCAACCGAGGCCGAGTCGTACTTCACCAGCGGATCGCCGACTGATGAGGCACGGCTTTGTTCTCCTTCTTGCTGGAGAACGAAATACGTCCCGACGGCAAGCAGTACAAAGATACCGATCAGAATTGTTGTGTTGCGTTTCATACTCTTCCTTCGTTGAATCGGACTTCGAGGATCAGAATGTCGATGTTTCGAGAGCTTTCTTCTTTGCCTTCCGCATCTGCCATCTCAACAGACCATATCCCAACACAAGAAGCGGCGGCACAATCATGTTGCCGAATTTGTACATCTTCTTCGAGCCGTCCGACACTTGCTCAAGCGGCGGCAGAGAAACATCTTTCGAGCGGATCGTGATCAATCCGGCATCATCAACGAGATAGTCGATCATGTTGGCAAAGAGATTCAGGTTGTCGCGTCCGCCGAGGAATTGATCCTTTGCAAAATCACCATCACCCACGAGAATGATCCGTGTGTCGGAACTCTGCGCGAGCTTTTGTCCGGGCTGCGGAATAACTTCATCGCTTGTGTCATGCGGGATCGGCTTGTCGGCATAGAAACTGGAAAACTGTCCGCTTACAACGGCGGCAAGCGGAATACCCGACTCCGTGAACATATCCTGCGTGTAGCGCGCCATCGGATCGAAGTAGAACACCTGCGTTTGCCGCCCGCTTTGCTTCGATGAACGGATGAGAATCTCCCCCTTCAATCCCCGCGCAGCAAGATTTGTGGTATCAATCGAACTCACGAAAAACAACACAATGCTCTGGAGGTTCTTCACCATCGTGTTGTCTTTGCTTACGTCGCTGGCAATGGGGATGTACGGGAACTGCACCTGGCTTTGAATCGAGAAGCCGCCTTGCTGCTGGACGATGTTGATGGGGGCGCATTGCACATCACGTACGAGGTCGGGGTTGATGCGAAGCCCGTAATGTTCCAGCATATCCTCCAGCTTCAGGTCGAGTGTGCGGCCGAACTGCTGTTGCAGGTTTGCGTCAACTTTGTTCAGGAGGAACGCAACCTTCCCGCCACGCATAATGTACTGATCGATTTGATATTTTACGGCTTCAGAAAATGCATTCTGCGGAGCCATCACAATCAGCGCCGCGACGTCGTGCCCGACCGGCCCCTTGCCGATGTCGGCGGTTTCAACAATATACTGGCGCGAAAGCAGTTGCTGTGCCCGCTGCAATTCCTGCAACGCGGGTTCGCCTTGCCCCGTCAGGAAAGCAATCTTCTTCTGCGATTTGGATGTCAGTCGCTTGATAGTGCTGCTCAGATCATACTCAAGTGTTGAAGTGTTTTGGATAACGGGAATGACTTCCTTCTTGTCCTCAAACAACATCACCATTCCCATGTAGCCGCGTTTCACTTCGAGCTTGTCGTCGTTGATCACCTGAACCTGCACAGGCTGAATCCCCTGTTGCTGCGCTTCCTGCTCTCCCTTCTCGCCCGACGGATCGATGAACTCGAATTGCAGATTGCCCTGTGAGTAGGCCTTGTATTCGTTGAGTTGATCAAGAACGGTTCGGCGAACATTGTTGTACGGCGGGGGAAGTTCCTCCGTGAAGTACGCCTTGATGGTCAGCCGGTCGTCGAGCGATTTGACGAGATTCTTGCTCGCGTCGGAGAGCGTGTAGAGATTGTTCTTCGTGAAATCCAATCTCCCGAACATTCTGATGGAAATGACGTTCACGAGAATGAGAATGACGGCAACGATGCCGACTCTCATGAGTGTTTGCGATTTGAGATTTTTGTTGGACATGGCCGATCTACCACTTTCTTCGTTCGAGTGAAACAGTTGCCATCATCAGCAGAAAGCCGAGCATTGATGCGAAGTAGATGATATTGCGGGAATCGATGACGCCGCGGGCAATGCCGGAGTAATGAAAATCCACACCGACGAACTCAAGCGTTGATGCCATGAATGAGGGGAGGTAAATCAAAACCTTGTCCAACATGAACACGGCAAACGCCAGAATGAATCCCATGATGAACGCAACGATCTGATTGTCGGTGAGGCTGGATGCGAGCAATCCGAGCGCTATGAACACGCCTCCCATCAACATCAATCCGATGTAGCCGGTTACCACCTGGCCGAAATCAATCGAGCCGAGAATCGCCATCGTAATGACGTAGAGGAGCGTCGGCAGCAACGCCGCTCCGAGTACTACCCAGGCCGCAAGAAACTTGCCGATGATGATTTCAACATCCTTGACGGGCTTCGTGGTGAGCAGCTCGACTGTGCCGGATTTCCGTTCTTCCGCAAGCAGGCGCATCGTAATTGCCGGGGCAATCACGAGGAAGAGGATCTTCACCAGCGGTGAATCGAAGATAATGTACAGCGACGCTACGTTGTTCAGAAAGAGATTTGTCGAGAAGAACCAGCCGAGGATGGCCAGAAACACGACAATCACAACGTACGCAACGGGCGAGTTGAAATACGACTTCAGCTCGCGCTTGAATATAGGGAGAATGTTAGGATAGGAGTTCATGGTGCTGTGTAGTTAAAGAATCGTGTTGAAAATAAGTGATGAGTTGTTAGAGTTTAGGAACCTCTCATCCCTAAGACGTTGTCAACTTGTGAAACACCTCTTCCAGCGTCGTGGCTTTCCGGTGCATCTCCAAAATCACCCAGCCTTCGACAACCGCCATCCTGAACGCAGACTCACGAACATCGGCCCCCTTTTCAACATGCAACATGAAACGTGAAATGCCGTTGGTTTGTCCGAGAAGCTCGACGCTGCCGACGCCGGGAATGCTTCGCAGCTTCGGCGAAATTTGCTGCATCGGATCGGAAATGCCGGAACGCAATTCAAGCGTCAATGACTCGGAGCCGCGGAACTCCTGCTGAAGTTTCTCGGGCGTGCCGTCGGCAACGATCTTCCCTTCATTAATAATCAGCACACGATCGCATGTAGCCTGCACTTCGGAGAGAATGTGAGTGGAAAGAACCACCGTCTTTGCGCGGCCGAGCTGCTTGATCAGATTTCTGATTTCGACAATTTGATTGGGGTCGAGGCCGCTGGTCGGTTCATCAAGAATCAGCACCTCCGGCTCGTGAATCATTGCTTGCGCGAGTCCGACGCGCTGCCGGTATCCCTTCGACAACTCGCCGATATCCTTGTGCCGCACGCTTTCGAGTCCGCAGACGTGCACCATTTCCTTGATACGGTGGCTGATCTGCTTTCCGTTCATTCCATGAAGCTGCGCGGCGTACTCGAGGTATTCCAGCACATTCATTTCATGATAGAGAGGATTGTTTTCGGGCAGGTAGCCGATTTTCCTGCGGACATCAAGCGAGCGGTCAATCGTGCTCAGGCCGTCAACTTCCACCGTGCCGGTGGTTTGCGGCATGTAGCACGTAATGATTTTCATGGTTGTCGTTTTTCCGGCGCCATTCGGGCCGAGGAACCCCAAAATCTCGCCCGACTTTACATCGAAGGAGATGTCATCGACGGCCTTTTGATCGCCGTACAATTTGGTAAGATTGCGGACTGCAATTGACATAGGCGTTGATATTGTTATACAGAGAAATTGAACAGCGGATAGTCGTATTCACATTCCTGCCCATCAGTCAAGACTTGCCGATTGGCCGCCTGCAAAGGCGCAAAAAATCTAAACACGGAGGGAAAAAAAATCAAGAGAAATCGAAACGGCAGTGTCCTGATTTTGAGAGCCGGTGCTACCCGGAACGGTTTGCCTCCCGCCGTATGCAAGTTCTGAATCAACTATCATTCGTGGATATTCTCGGAAGATGTACGTAGTTTGATAAGGACAGATTGAGGATACAATGTTCTTTACTGCAATACGTACGTGGTTATTTGTACCACTGATGTTCGTTTCGACCATTCCCGCGTGCGCGCAAGAGAATACGCAGTTTTCGGATCGGCATCTCCAGTTTCCGAAAATGGAAAGCAAGTCACTCGAAGGGAATTTGATCGGCGACCCGCATGTTCGCGAAATGTGTGTTCTGTTGCCGCCTTCGTATTTCCAGTCAACCAAGACCCGCTACCCTGTCGTGTATTATCTGCACGGATTGGGAATGCGCGAAGACGGGCATCGCGAGAGTGTCGGAAGATTCCAACAACTGTTTCAGCATATAAAGGAGCGCAAGCTTCCGGAGATGATTCTGGTTGCCATCGACGGCACGACCGCATTCGGCGGAAGCTACTACGTCAATTCGCCGACAATCGGCAATTTTGAAGGCTATGTTGCGCGTGAGATAGTCGCGTTTACGGATAGTTCCTTCCGAACGAATCCCGGACGACAGTGGCGTGCCATTGCAGGATTCTCCATGGGGGGATACGGCGCAATTAAGTTTGGAATGAAGCACAGCGACGTGTTCGGGCAGGTGGGGAGCTTGAGCGGCAGCCCGTTGTCAGTCCGCTACCGGAAGACCATATATCGCAGGGCCCTTGCTGGGCACAGCCGTCCGGCTCATGTTCTCGAGTTGCGAGAGAAGATTCCTTTTGAGAAGAACTGGTCCCTGGCTGCAGCATACGCAAAAGCGGCGGCGCTATCTCCCAACCCGCGAAAGCCCCAACTCTTCCTCGATCTTCCGTTCCAGTCCGGTTCGGATGATCGGGACCCGGTGTGGAAGAAGTGGATGGATGAAGATCCTCTCACCCTTGTCGGCCGTTATCGGGACGAACTCTCCTCTCTTGATCAAATCTATATCGACCACGGGGAAGATGAAACAACACTCGGAACCGAAGATTTTCTCCGTGAACTGGTTCGCTACGGCATCGGCCACACGCATTTCATTTTCCGCGGCGATCATACGGATGAACTGTTCTTCCGCCATTTAAGAATGTTGCAGTTCCTTTCCGCGCGGTGGATGGGGGAGTAACAAAGACGGCGAACGAATTGGTATTGTCGTTCGATTCAATCATGCCGTATCTCCATCGCAGCGCTTCCTCGCAGATCGCCGCCGCCGCAAAAAAACACCCTGTCCGCTAAACCAAGTCCGAGAGTATAGAACCCGTCCGGGTTTCTTGGGTAAGTCCTCCGAAAGGTACGTTACGGTCCGGGGTAGGATTCCTGCCCTTGGTTGTTCCGTTGGGCGTCGTGCGTTCCGTTTCTTTCATTTGCCCGGCACCAACGCGAGCGCGGCAGTGTACGGGACAAGCCAATCGGCAAGCGTGTTGAAACTTCTTCCCCTCTCCGTTCGTACCTCCGTATGCAGCTGCGACGAGTGATTTCCGGCGGCTTGCAAACACCATCCGCAACAACCTCTACAAGTACTGCAGCGGGCCGTTTCTGTACCGGCCCCAGGGTTCTCTTTTCTTGCACGGGTAATGTTCTTTTTCATAACGGAGGGTAGTATGCGGTATGCAAAACAGTTGCTCTCAGCAGCAGTTGCACTTCTCATTCAACCGGCAGTCTTACCGGCGTCTGAAATCGTCCCGGCGCGATTGCCGTCCATTGACGGAAGAATTGAAGAAGCGGAATGGTCGGGTGCCAAGGTGTTCGACAACTTCTTTACTGTCGTTCCGAAAACCGGCAACCGTCATGAGGACAGCACGATAGTGTTCGTCAAACAATCTCCCGATGCCCTCTATTTTGCATTCAAGTTTCATCCCCGCGGCAAAGTCATCACCCAATCGTTGATTCGGGATCAGAGTTCCGATGAGGAAAATGAATTCTTCATCGTTCTCGATCTTGAGAACAAGAACCAGAACGGCTACATCTTCGTCTTCAATTTCATCAACAACCAGCGGGACATGGCAATCTACAACCAACGGAATATTACCTTCGAATGGGATTGGGTGTGGCAATGCAGATCGGTGGTGTACAAGGAGCCGACGGTGAATGAGAACGGATACATCGAAACCGAAGTACGGATCCCCGTTGACAAGATACAGAACAAAAGCCGCGAACAAATCGGCATCGACCTGCAACTGTTTGCGTACAAGCCCGACGGTTCGTCCTACTTCTACGCGCTGACCCCCGAGAGCGAAATCCTGACTGTCAAAAGCACGTACAAATTCGACATCGAACCGTTTGAAGAAAGCCTCACGCCTGATGTTACGGCGATTCCCTTTGTCGTCGCGCAGCGCGCGCAAGGTACACCGACAACAGGAACATTCGGCGGCGACCTGCACATGTCGCTCGACAAGCACAAGCTGAAGGCAACATACAACACGGATGAATCAACGCTCGAAGCCGATCCGTTTCAATTCTCGCTTTACGGACAATCAATCTTCCTGCAGGAGAAGCGTCCGTTCCTCAGCAAAGACCTCGACATCTACCGGATGCCCATCACGCTTTTCTACACACGCGCCATCCAGGATATTCAATGGGGAGGGAACTATACCTTCCGCAGCAACAACGTGAAGGGGGGAGTGGTTTCCGTGCAGGATGAGCTTGACTCGGACGGCGACGGCAGGAATGAAAAACGCCATCTTACCGTTGCTCGCACGACCTGGCAGGGGAGCGATGTGAACGTGGGAGGAACGCTGCTGTACGGGAGGAATTCGGACACGAAGGCAACCGAGCGCGTCCTGAGTGTGGACGGGCGTGTCGAGTTGCCCGGGGGCTTCCGCTTCCAGCCGCAGTTCGCGACCAACACAAAAGGGAACGCGTTCCAGCTTCAACTTGCCAAGTTATACAATTGGGCGGGGGGATTCTACGGCACCCTGTCGTACCGGAAGTTCGGCTACGACTTCGACGTCTCGACCCTGTTCAACAACTACGGCACCGAGTACCATGAACGGTACGCGCAGATCGGCTACCGCAGCGTCAACAACCGGCCGCTCTTTTCCCAAATCGAAGTGAGCGGGGAGTATTTCAAAGCCTCAACCCTCTCAAGCGGGTTCATCTACCAGGAATACGGCGCCGTGTATCTCTCGAACAAACTTCTGGAAAATCTCCAGCTCGATCACCGCGTGGAGATCAACCGTCCCGAACAGGCAACCGCGGCCGGCATCATCACGCACAAGAACACACTGCAAGACCACAGCGCGAAGGTCATTCTCGGTCCGCAGGCAATCACTGTCGGTTACAACTTCGGCCCCTACTTCGGCACGTATCTGAAGAATCCCTACGTGAACGCCCGCATTATTTTCTGGGACCGGCTTGCCTGGAACATCACGCTGAACCATCTTGACTATGCCAATGTGAGCCAGACGATCATCCGTGTCAAGATGGACGTTCGCTTGCTGGAGCAGCTGTACCTCCGCTCATTTGTACAGAAGGATAATTACCGCAAGTTAGGACTCTGGAACACACTGCTGCAATACGAGTTCTTCGCGGGCAGCAATGTCTATTTCGTGCTGAACCAGGTTGGCGAGAACTTTCAACAGAGCGGACAGTTCTTCAAGCTGGGGTATGAAGTGAATCTGTAAATGTGAAACCTGCAAGATGACGAAGGAGCCTGACATTTTTTACCGGTTTGGCGGTAATTTATGTGCTCAAGACCTAAATACAAGTGAGGAGTGCTACGAGAATGGAGACGAGTTCATTGGGGTTTCAAATTGGAGGGAAGCCGATCTGTAGAAGATATTCAAACGTTGGATCGCAGAACTCCGCATCTTCAAGATACTACGAAGATTCGTACGTCTTCCGTTGCGAAACAGCTGCAAGTAACAAAAAAAACACCGCCTCGTGAGTGGCGGTGTTTGTTATGATGGTCGGTGTTCAGACGATTTGGAACAGCCTTGAACTCTTCACTGTGAGGCAATTTTCCAGTATGATGGTCCGGGAGTTCCTCGATTTCAGACGACAAAAGCCCTGATACGCAGTCTGCATGCTGCGGGGCATAGTACGCGCAGTATCGGCAATGCGAATTCAGTATTGTATTTGAAGTTGGGAAGAGACGCTTGCAGCGTTCGTCGGCCGGCTCAGAACGGCCGCCGTCCACCGCCGCCACCCCTGTTCCCTCCACCGCCGTATCCTCCTCGGTTCCCACCACCGAATCCACCTCCTCTGCCTCCGCGTCCGCCGCTCTCGGATTTCGGCCGGGCCTCATTCACAGTCAATGCGCGTCCCATCAACTCCTTTCCATTCAATGCTTCGATTGCGGCTTGGGCCTCTGATTTTTTCGACATCTCGACAAATCCGAATCCCTTGGACTCGCCGCTGAACTTGTCTTTAATGACGTTAACAGACATGATCTTGCCGAACGGCTCGAAGAGCTGCTGCAGATCGCTATCGCCTGCTTCACGCGAGAGGTTGCCTACGAATAGTTTCATACCGGACTCCTTGTTTGATTGATTTGTGATATTCCAACTGTGTGCATGTCGTTCGGCATGAGCCGGAAGGCAGCAGGTTGAATGTTTGTGACGAAAACCCGAATATCGTACCCGTGCTCTTCACAGAATACAAAAAAGGGAGAAGAAACCCTATTTAATTCCATGGAGATTTGTCCGCTACACCCGCGGGCGCTTCGTATGCCACTCCGTTACCGACTGGAACATATGCGCCATCGCCAGAACATCGGATTCCGCAAAGGGGCGCCCGATGACTTTCAATCCAATCGGCAGCTTCGTTTTGCTGAAACCGCAGGGAACAGAAACGGCGGGCAACCCTGCAAGGTTTTCCACTGCTTCAATCGTGTTGCCTCCACCAAAGATTGATTGCATATCGGCTTCTATCGGCGGGGCGCATTGCAGCGTGCTGGAGCCGAGAATGATGTCGTATTGTGTGAACAGGTGCGCAACGTCGTGAGAAATTCTTGTCCGGATGCGCTGGCAACGGAGATAATCCACGGCCGTGATGAGTTGGGCTCCTAACAACTCGCCTCGGCGGTCGGGATCGATAATTCCTGAGACTTTCCCCGCCTTCACAAGCGGCTCGAACGCCGAGGCTTCTTCGGCCGAGATGATTGTTGCCGCAATAGTTTCGTAAGGATGATCGGGGAGATGAATTTCTTTCGGGTCAAGTCCGAGTTGCTTGAACATTTCCAGAGCTTGCATGAACGCGAGTGCAACATCCGGCTCGCCCCATTTTTCATAATCTTCCCTGATAAATCCCACGCGAAGCTTCATGATGTTCTCGCGTGATTTGTTGGGAGTGAATTTGAACGGAGCCTGCACGCTCATCGCATCGCCAGCATCCCTCCCGTGAAGAATTGAAAACACCGTTGCAGCATCCGCGACGTTCCGGCACATCGGCCCGACTTTATCCATCGTCCACGAAAGTGCCATTGCCCCCGCCCTGCTGATGCGACCGAACGTGGGGCGCAACCCTGTGATACCGCAGAACGAGGAGGGCGTCATGATGCTGCCCCATGTTTCCGTACCGAGTGCGAACACGCAGAGCCCGGCAGCAACAGCCGCTCCCGATCCGCTGGACGAGCCGCCAGACCATCGCGTCAGATCCCAGGGCGTCCGGCACGCGCCGGTTGCTGTTGCCGTTGGCGGGCCCCCGGCAATTTCACTCATCGCCGCTTTTCCGAGGAGAATGGCGCCGGCTTCATGCAACTTCTTGATCACTGTCGCGTCCTCATCAATAGTCTGCCCGGCGTACGGCCTCGCACCCCACGTGGTCGGGTAGCCTCTTACGGCAAACAGATCTTTAACTGCATAGGGGATGCCGTGCAACGGGCCGCGATACAAACCGGAATTGATTTCGCGCTCTGCCTGCCGCGCCTGCTGCAATGCAAGATCCGCTGTTACTGTTACGAATGCATTCAACTTCGGCGCAATCTTCTCAATGCGCTTCAGATACTCCTCCGTCAGCTTGACGGGAGAGAGCTTCTTGCGCTTGATGAACTTCGCCAGCCCGGAGATGGGAGAATAGAGAACTTCTTCAGCAATCATCTCTTCGCATCCCCAATCTCCCCTTTTACTTTCGGACTTGAGAAGATGAAATCGGGCGGGAGACTGTTGGGCAGATCTGTTTCCCGTAGCGCGTTCATGTTCTGTTCATGATTCATCAAGAACTTTCCTGCGAGCTGCTTATCTTCTGCCGATAGCGTGTAGCCCGCAATACTGTCCGGTATCTCAATGTCGGGTTCGGCGTTCGAGGTTTGCGGGAGAATCGGCGAATGCTCGATCAGAGAAAACGCGCCGGCTGCAAGCAATTTCTTGCCGAATGAACGGCGGGTAAGTCGGTGCATGAGGGTTTCCTCCTAAAAAACCACCAAGTCGCAAAGGCACGAAGAGATGTTCTCAGTCTTGTGTCTTTGCTTGTTGTGAGATGATGACTCCGTTGCCTGTTCGAAGAAATGGAATTGCAAGTTCAAGGAACGGAGTCTTCTGTACATGCTGCATCGGGTGACGTGTGTTGAGAAGAACGTCCGGCTTTCCGTTCGGAAGCGCCGCGGCAAGCCTCTCAACTTCCGCACGGGGAATCATCTCATCCGAATCTCCCGCGGAAACAAGAACAGGAAAGGCTGCAAGTTTCACGGCATTTTCCGTAAGTCCCTCAGCCGGCATGGTTTCGATGAACTCCTTCGCTGAAGCAAGCAGGGCCTTCCATCCATCATCACCATTCGCGGGCGCATGATCCTGTTGAAGTTGCGCCGCCCACTGTGGCACCTTCTCCCGAATCTTCTCCGCGTCAAAATCCTTGACGGTTGACGCGACCGCTTCATGAGTCCAGTAGAATTTTGTCGCATGCATGAGCAGCGATTGAACTCTGCCCGGATGTTGAATGCCGAAGGCAAGCCCCACATATCCTCCGAGACTATAGCCGCAGATGCGTGCCGAATCGATCTGCAATGTTTCGTACAGCGAGAATAGATCGGCAACGAGTTGATGGAGACGAATCCGCCTGGAAGGGTTGTTTGTTCTTCCGTGTCCGCGTAAGTCAACGGCGATCACATGAAAGTGACGGGCGAAGTCGGGGATGAACCGGCGCCAGTGGCTTTCTATCGTGCCGAGAAGTCCGGGCAACAGAATCAGCGGCTCACCCGAGCCGTGTTCTTCATAATAGATGGCGCAATCCTTTGAGGAAATCAAAGACATGAGGAGAGCAGAGGAATTGGCTGAATTGAATTCCTGAAAGTATACAACAGCACGGGCTGAGATTCAAGCCCGTTTGCCCATCCGGACTGATTTTTGTATGTTGGTGTTGCAGCAATGCACCAGACATCAGGCGAGCAAACGATGCCCATTCAACTCAAAAAGCAAATGATCGTTGTCGGCGATCGCGTTCTTGTTGAACTCGATACCGGCCAGGACAAAACGAAAGCCGGACTCTATTTGCCCGAAACTGTTCGAGAGAAGGACAAGGTGGCAACGGGGCGCGTCGTTAAGGTCGGGCCCGGATACGCCGTGCCGAATCCGAACTACACGGATGATGAACCGTGGTCAAAACCCAAAGATCCGGCACGCTACATCCCTCTACAAGTGAAGGAACTCGACCAGGTTTTGTTCCTTCGTGAACAGGCAATTGAGGTTGAGTTTCAAGACAAAAAGTACCTTGTCGTTCCGCAAACAGCCATTCTGATGATCGTCCGGGACGAACTTCACGAGGAACTGTAGCCTGCTTTTCCGTGTAATTTCCTGCCACTCGAATTGCCCAAACTGAGGCCGTTTCCGGCATTTTTTCATCCCTCCCAAGAATAAGAATTCCCTTCTCATATTTGGCCAGCAAAGCCCTTTCCCCCAAAACTAACACCTCAAAATGTAGATTTTGCCGCTGTTTTCTTCAGAACTCCATGGCACAATGGTTGACCCGTTTGCCTGCTGTAGGTAATCTCAAGAATTAACTCAGTCACAAGCATAAGGGGGTAGCGCGTGTTTCGGATTGTTGCCAAGCAACAGCTCGCACCAACGATTAGCAAGTACATCATCGAAGCGCCGTTCATTGCCCGCAAACGCAAGGCGGGCAATTTTGTCATCATCCGGGTGATGGAAGGAGGCGAACGCATCCCGCTCACGATTGTTGACAGCGACCCTGCCGCCGGAACAGTCACGCTCATTGTTCAGGCTATCGGCAAAACAACGAAACTTCTCGCAACAAAACGGGAAGGTGAGTTCATCAAAGACGTTCTCGGCCCTCTCGGCAATCCCACGCCGATTGAGCATCACGGAACCGTTGCCTGTATAGGAGGCGGAGTCGGGACGGCAGAACTTCTGCCGATAGCCAAAGCTCTGCACGCCGCGGGAAACACGATCTATTCTATTATCGGAGGGAGAACACGGGAGCTGGCAATTCTTGAAGAAGAGATGAAGGAATGTTCTCAAGAAGTCTTTGTTACAACAGATGACGGCTCGTACGGTCGCAAGGGGCTCGTTACCGATCAGTTGAGAGATTTTCTTGATGGAGATTTCGGAATCAAAGCTGTGTATGCAATCGGGCCGCTGCCGATGATGAAAGCAGTCGCCAATCTTACCAAACACTACAACATCCACACACTCGTCAGTCTGAATGCCATCATGGTTGATGGAACCGGTATGTGCGGCGGGTGCCGCGTGTCGGTGGGCGGAGAGATGAAGTTTGCGTGTGTTGACGGACCGGAGTTTGACGCCCATCTTGTGGATTTCGATGAGATGATCATGCGCAATCGGACATATCTTGATTTGGAAAAAGAATCGGACCACCGCTGCAATTTGTACAAGCAGGCGGATGCAATGGAGGGAGCTGCCTGATGGAAACCATCAACACTCTGAAGCCATCCGCACGAATGAAAATCCCCCGTCAGGATTCCATCGAACAGGAGGCAGATGCACGAAGCCGGAACTTTCAGGAAGTATCATTCGGATTGAACGAAGAGCGTGCGGCTATCGAAGCGCAGCGATGCCTTGAATGCAAGAACCCTGTCTGTCAGGATGCATGTCCCGTGAACATCGATATTCGCGGTTTTATCCAATTAATGTTGAGGAAGGATTACAGCGGTGCCGTCGATAAAATCCGCGAAGCGAACTACCTTCCCGCCATTTGCGGCAGAGTCTGTCCGCAGGAAAGTCAGTGTGAGGCCGAATGCACGCTCGGCAAGAAACACGATCCCGTTGCCATTGGCAAGCTCGAACGCTTTGTCGCCGACTACGAGATGTTGCACAACACATTCAATGCACCGTTTGTCAGCGACCGGCGTAAGGAGAAAGTGGCAATTGTCGGTTCGGGTCCGGCGGGACTCACCTGTGCGGCCGAACTTGCGAAGTTGGGCTACAACGTGACGATCTTTGAAGCGCTGCACGCTTTGGGCGGCGTGTTGCGGTACGGTATTCCGGAGTTTCGTCTTCCGAAGGAGATTCTGGACATCGAGATGGAGCGCATCAAAGCTCTCGGCGTGGAAATCTACACCAACTTCCTTGTCGGACGCACAGCAACAATTGATGAATTTTTCGACGAATGGGGCTTCAGCGCGATATTTCTCGGAACCGGCGCGGGAACGCCGACATTCATGGGAATTCCGGGCGAGAATCTCAGCGGCGTATATTCGGCAAACGAATTTCTCACACGCGTGAATCTGATGGGCGCGTTCAAGTTTCCGGACAATGATACCCCTGTGAAAATCGGCAATCAGGTTGCGGTGATCGGCGGAGGAAACACCGCCATGGATGCCGTCCGCACAGCCAAACGTCTCGGGGCCGAGAAGGCATACCTCGTCTATCGCCGCTCGCGTCAAGAAATGCCGGCACGCGAGGAGGAGATTCATCATGCAGAGCAGGAGGGAATTGAGTTTCTCCTGCTCACCAATCCGACGAGAATTCTCAGCACAGAGGGCAATTGGGTTCGGGGTCTCGAATGCCAGCGGATGGAATTGGGTGAACCGGATGAATCAGGACGGCGCAAACCTGTCGCAGTCGCTGGTTCAGAATTTGTGCTTGATGTCCAGACTGTCATCGAAGCAATCGGGCAAAAGCCAAACCCGATCATTCAATCAACAACCCCCGGCTTGAAAACAGGCAAGCGAGGAGTTGTTGAGGTGGACGAGAAACAAACAACCACGCGTCGCGGTATTTTTGCCGGTGGCGATTTGTCGCGCGGTGGAGCGACCGTGATTCTTGCCATGAAGGATGGAAAGATTGCCGCGGCGGAAATTCACAACTATTTGCAGTCGAATCATCGTCCGGTATCAAGTCAAATGACATCCCTTTCAACAGCCCAACAATCATAGGTCGGTATGGTAGACAACGAGACCCTTTACAGAACAATTCTTGACGCGATTCCACACCCCGTTCTGCTTGTGGATGATGATGTAAACATCATCGACCTGAACAGGGCGGCGATGGAATTGGTCAACAAAGCCCGGCTCGACGTATTGTACATTCGCGGCGGTGAGGCGCTTGACTGCATTCACGCAAACGACTCGCCCGGCGGCTGCGGCCGGGGCCCTCATTGCGGCGACTGCGTCATCCGTAATTCGGTGACGGCATCGCTGTCCGGGAAACCGGTACACCGTCAGCGGACCAAAGCGGAGCTTGTGCGAGGCGACATCGTGAAGGAGATCGAACTGATGGTAACCACATCACCTGTGTGGATTCACAACCGAAGACTCGCGCTGTTGATTCTGGAAGATATCACGGAAATCGTGCGACTGCGCACCCTCGTGCCGATGTGCTCAAAATGTCGCCGGGTCAGGAATGACGAGCAGTTCTGGCAATCAGTCGAAGCATACATCAAAGCGGAATTCAATGCCGATGTAACGCACAGTCTGTGTCAGGAATGCATCACGGAACTTTATCCCGAACACA
Source organism: Bacteroidota bacterium (assembly GCA_019637975.1). Classification (NCBI taxonomy): domain Bacteria; kingdom Pseudomonadati; phylum Bacteroidota; species Bacteroidota bacterium. The sequence goes on from JAHBUR010000013.1 coordinate 50,343, forward strand.
GCGAAGCGATTCTTCGCAGCATTTCCAACCGTGCAAACGGAAGGAACCATTCGTGACTGATTCGAAGCGCTTCACTGTTCTGGTTATCAACCCGGGCTCCACATCAACCAAGATGGCAATCGTGGAGGATGAAAGTATTGTTGCGTCCGAAACGTTGCGCCACGAAAGCAGCGAACTGGCCCGGTACGAAGCGATTTGGGATCAGTTCAACTATCGGCTGATGCTCTGCCGTCATTGGTCGGCACCGAAGCTCGGAACGTGCTCGGCTGTTGTTGCGCGCGGTGGGTTGTTGCGGCCCGTGCCCGGCGGAACATATCTCGTCACTGTGGATATGATCGATGATGCACGGGGAAACCTGCAGGGTGAACACGCATCCAATCTCGGCAGTGTACTTGCCCATGAACTTGCGTCGGAATATAATTGTCCTGCTTATGTCGTCGATCCGGTTTCGGTGAACGAGTTCGAGCCGCTGGCAAGATATTCGGGACTTCCGTTTATTGAACGGAAGAGCCTGTCCCATGCGCTGAATATTCATGCGGCTGGTCGCCGCGCAGCGAAAGACCTCGGCGTGCGTTTTGAACAATCCTCGCTCGTCGTGGCACATCTCGGAGGCGGCATTTCCGTGGCCCCGCTTCGCGGCGGGAGAATCATCGATGTGAACGATGCGTCAAGTGACGGGCCCTTCTCACCCGAGCGGTCTGGAGGACTTCCGCTTCAGCAGTTCATCACGCTCTGCTTCTCCGGAACGTATGGCGAGATGGAAATCCGTGACTTCGTTCGACGTCATGGCGGGTTGGCAGCCTATCTCGGCACGAACGACTTGACGGAAGTTGAGCGGCGGATCGCCGGCGGAGACAACGAGGCCGCGCAAGTGTATGAAGCAATGGCGTACCAGATCGCAAAGGAAATTGGGGCGATGGCAACTGTGTTGAAGGGGAAGGTCGATGCCATTGTCCTCACGGGAGGAGCGGCCAACTCCAAAATGCTAACGTCATGGATCGAGGATCGGGTACGCTTCATCGCCCCGGTAAAGATCTATGCAGGTGAAGATGAAATGGCGGCGCTTGCACAAGGGGCGCTACGAGTACTTCGGGGAGACGAAGAAGCGAAGAGATACTGAAACCGAAATCCTACATTCCCAAAACCCGCGGTTCAAGGAGATCAGGAGAGTGAATGATGATCAACAATTTTGGCCAACTGCTCAGCGAAGCGCTGAAACACAAAGGCAAACGGGTTGCTGTTGTGTATCCGAACAACACGGAAACATTGCAGGCGGTGTACGATGCTTGCGAGCGAACTCTCGCCCGCTTTATTCTAATCGGGGATCAGGAAATAATTGAGCGCAAAATTGCGGAGATGGGCGAGACCCGCAAGCCGTTTGAGATTGTGCATCGTGCCACGGTACATGAAGCGCTCAACACGGCCATCTACTATGTACGTGACGGGAAATGCGACGTGTTGATGAAGGGCGGCGTTGATACGTCAACGATGATGAAAACCGTTCTGCATGAAGACTCCGGCATCCGGACGGGGCGATTGTTGAGCGATATCTTCATTCTCGAATTCCCGCAACGCATCGACAACAAGTTCGTGATGATCACCGACGGCGGAATGACTCTCGCGCCCGATCTCAAAAACAAAGTCGAGCTTATCAACAATGCTGTTGAAGTTGCCCATGCCCTCGGAAATCCCAACCCGAAAGTCGCCGTGCTCTCGGCAACTGAATTCGTTGTTCCATCACTCCAATCAACACTCGATGCGGCTGCGCTTTCGAAAATGAACGAACGCGGACAAATCAAAGGCTGCATCGTGGACGGGCCTTTTGCGCTTGATAATGCAGTTTCCGCCGAAGCCGCCGCCGAAAAAGCCATCGGTTCGCCTGTTGCCGGACACGCCGAGATTCTGATTGCCGCGAACATCGAATCCGCTAACAGTCTCGCCAAAAGCACAACGTACTTTGCCGGACTCAGGCTTGCCCATGTAATTGTCGGCGGCAAAGTACCTATCCTGATACCGTCGAGGGCGGACAAAAGTGAAGCCAAGATGCTCTCGATTGCCCTTGGCGTGCTGATGAATGCGTATTACGAGCAAAATCCGCCCGGCTGATACCCGCCGAAACAAGCCTCACACGGTTGTCGTATTACCCTGCAGTCAGGAGGCTCACTATGGAAACCGGAACGTACCAGCGCTTTCGTCACAACCTAGAACGCCAGCGACAGAATCTTCTTGAGTGGCTGCGAGGAACTCCGCCTGAACAGAAGCACATTCATCTCGGCCCCGTCTCTGAACAGGAAATCAAGACGCGGCTGGAAAAGCTTGATGAAGCCATTACTCGAACCGAGCATCAAACGTTTGGCTTGTGCACAGTCTGCCATGAAGATGTGGATGCGGAACTGTTGGAAATGGATTTCACCTCATGTGTCTGTCTTGATCATTTCTCGGACGATCAGCGACGACGACTTGAGCAGGATCTCGAACTCTCGCACAAAGTGCAGAAGGCATTGCTGCCGAAGGAAGCGCCCGCTATCCCGGGTTTGCGCATCGCGGCGTTCATTCAACCTGCCGAGATTGTCGGGGGAGACTATTTTGATTTCTTCCGATTCAAGGATGGCTCGCACGGGTTCGCCGTTGCCGATGTGATGGGAAAGGGATTACCTGCGAGTATGCTCGTTGCCAGCATGCAGGCGTCGCTGCGCATTCTCGTTCCCGACAACGACTCCCCCGCGGATGTGATGAAGCGGTTGAATCATCTCTTCTGCCATAACATCCATCTCATCAAGTTCATTACGATTTACCTCGGACGTTACAATCCCGAGACCCATGTGCTGGAGTACTGCAACGCGGGGCACAACCCGCCTGTTCATCTGCACTCATCCAACGGACTTGCGGCAAGCAAACTGATGCCGACAGGTGCTGCCATCGGATTGACGGAAACGATGGTATACGAAAACGCAAAAGTCGAGTTGAAGAAGGGTGATTCCCTGTTGCTGTACACAGACGGTTTGACTGAAGCGCGCAATGCGAGCTCCGAAGAATTTGGAGAGCAGCGGCTCACCTCGTGGCTGACTGCCAATTCCCATCTCGATGCAAAACCTATGCTTGACGGTCTGCGGACTTCACTCCGCGACTTCACCGGCTCGGCAAAATATGCAGATGATTTAACGCTTGTGGCGGGGAAAGTGGTGGGATAAGAACAAAAGGGCAGAACAGTGTTCTGCCCTTTGCCTTTCGGAAACAGCAGTCTACAACACGCTTACATCTTTCCCAATACCGGCTTACTCCCCAGCACCTCTTCAATTGTCAGCTTCTCAATCGGGCCTAAGCGTAATGCCCGGATGCCTTCCTCGACTTTCGACATATCTCCAACGACAACAATTGCAATCTTCTCCGGGTCGACGTACTTCTTTGCAACACGCACAACGTCATCCTTCGTCACGGCGAGGATGTTCTTCGTGTAGTTGTTGAAGTAGTTGTCCGGGAGATTGTAGATGACGAGATCGGCCAACCGGCCTGCAATATCGCCCACGGATTGGAAGTCGCTGGGGTAGCTGAGAGCAACGTAGTTCTTCGCTCTCGTCAATTCGTCTTCGGTAATAGTAGAGATGTTCGTGAGCTCCTTCATGAACTCCGTTAGCGCCTTGTCCGTTACATCCGTCTGCACATCCGACGATGCAATGAACGATCCCGGCATCGGCAGGAAGCTGAACCGCGATCCCGCGCCGTACGAGTAGCCGTGTTCTTCCCGCAGATTGTTGTTCAAGCGTGAGGTGAACGAGCCGCCGAGGATCGTATTCATCACAACAATCGGGTAGTAATCCTCGGTTGTACGAGCCACGCCGATGCGTCCGATACGGATAACTGATTGCGCAGCCCCGGGCTTGTCAACGAGGTAAATCTTTCTCGATTCAACTTGTCGGGCGGAAGGCCAGGTCGAGCTTGCGACTTTGCCCGTCTTCCATTTCCCGAACAGCGCGTTCAGTTTCGGCAGAAGCGCTTTTGCCGTTACATCTCCCACAACAATCAACGTCGCGTTGTTCGGATGGAAGTAGGTTGAATGGAATTTCTTCAGCTCGGCAACGTTGAACCCGCGGATCGTCTTTTCATCGCCCATTGTCGGCGGGCCGTAAGGATGATTCTTGCCGAACAGAACATCGTTGAACAGCGTCGATCCGACGACACGCGGTTCGTCGTGCCACTGAAGCAATGTTGTCAAACGTTCGGCACGATTCCGCTCCAACTCTTCAGCGGGAAACTTGGGCCGCAGCGCTGCATCCGCAAACAATGCCAGCGCCGAATCGAGCTTGCTGAGCGGCGTGAAGAGCGAGACTGTTGTTGTATGCATTCCGGCATTCACCGATATGTTTGCGCCGAGAAAATCCGCGGCATCAGCAAACGCAAGCGCATCGCGGCTGCCCGCGCCCTCCTGCATCATTGCAGCCGTCATGCTTGCGAGTCCACGTTGCCCGGCCGGATCCATGGCTGTGCCTGCGTTCACCAGCAAATTCACCTGCACAAGCGGAACCTGATGCTTCTCCATCAATACAACCTTCAGGCCGTTCGAAAGCTTCAGGTGCTGGATTGCGGGAAGCGTCAGCGACGGCGGTGGACCGAGCTCAGGCGGCTTGCTGCGGTCAACCGTTTGCGCAACGCCGAATGACCAATAGCTGCAGACTAAATAGACTAAACAGACTAAAGCGACTGTACTTCGAATTCTCTTCATTGCTTTGTTACCTCCTGCGTATACGTCGCGGCAAGATCTTTCTTTCCTTTCGGAACGATGCTGAGCACGACACGCTTGTCGTTATGCAAGAATGTTTTTGCGGCCGCGGTTATGTCGTCCGCGTCAACGGCCTTGTAGCGGAACAAATCCTCGTTGAAGAAATCAGGGTTGCCGGTAAACTGGAAATAGTTGTTGAACTGATCGGCCTTGTTCTCCACCGATTCAAGCCGGGCAAGGAAGCTTGCCTCGTACTGGTTCACCGCCCTCTGCACTTCACGCTCCGTCGGGTTCTCGCGTTTGATGCGATCAATTTCCTCCTGCACAAGCTTTTCGATTTCCTGCAGCGTATGTCCGCTGCGTGCGGTGACTTCAATAATAAAGATGGAACCCAACCTCATCGAATAGTTGTACGCCGAAACATCCTGAGCAACCTGCAGGTCGTACACAAGGCGCTTGTACAGGCGGGAGTTTTTTCCGCCTGCAAGAACGCTTGCCATGATATCGTTCGTTGCATCCATTCCGGTGAAAACGCCCGGCGCATGCCACGTCATGTACAAACGCGGAAGCTGGACGTTATCTTCCATGACAAGCCGTTTCTCGCTTTCGAGATACGCTGCAACGGGATCGATGGGAGGAATGTTTCTTCCGCGGGGAATTTCGCCGAACCACTTCTCCGCCGCTTTCTTCGTTTGTTCGATATCGATGTCGCCCGCAATGGCAAGCACCGCGTTGTTCGGCACGTACCAATCCTTGAAAAAATTCACAACATCGTCATAACTCGCCGCGGTCAAATCCGCCATCGAGCCGATGGTCGGCCACGAGTAGGGATGCCCTTTCGGGTAGAGTTGCTCGAAGAGTGTGAGGTATGCCATTCCGTAAGGCCTGTTCTCGTACGACTGGCGGCGCTCGTTCTTCACCACATCGCGCTGTCCGTCCACTTTCGCGGGGGACATTGCATCCAGCAAGAATCCCATCCGATCGGATTCGAGGAAGAGGGCGAGATCAAGCGCATTGCTCGGGACTGTTTCGTAGTAATTCGTCCGGTCGGTGTTGGTGGAGCCGTTGTTGTTGCCTCCCGCCGCTTCGAGCCAGCGGTCGAACATTCCTTCCGGCACATTCTTCGAGCCTTCGAACATGATATGCTCGAACAAATGCGCAAAGCCCGTGCGTCCCGGCTTTTCGCGTCCCGAGCCGACGAGATAGTAGATGTTCACGGCCACCGTCGGCGTCGAGCGATCCTGATGCAGAATCACGTTCAGCCCGTTGGGCAGAACAACCCGCGTGTATGGCACGCGTATCCGTACATCCTGTGCAGCGGCGGAGAGAACCGCCGAGCAAAGGAGTGCGGCTAAAAGAAAACGTTTCATGAATAACTCCTGAGTGTGAGAGTGTGTGACAGGTGTTTCGTGGTACGAAAAGCACATGTGAAAGGTTACCCAAACATGGCCGGAAAAGCAAAATTTTGGGCGATTTTGCTGCTTGACAATGGAGGTGGGATTTGGTATGCTAAATCCAGCGAGTGTAATTCTGCGAACAACCTAGGTAGGGAGAATGAAACCGTTTGGGACACACAAAGTTCGGCTACTCGTATCGTCGTTTTGTTGCTTATGCTTGCTCAGTCCTTCCAGCATACGCGCAACGAATAACCTTCGAGCTCAAGACGAGGGGAGCAGAATCGCACAAAGAGTTCTCCCCTCAGTCGCGATTGTGAAGGCATTTGATAATCAACAAAAAGAGATCGCCTTTGGCAGTGGTTTTCTGGTTCGGCCAGATGAGGTGGCCACCAATTTTCATGTCGTCAAAGGGGCATCGGATATCGTTATCAGATTCGTGAATAACACTGATGAATTCAAAGTGATCGGGGTTGTCGGAATAGACATCAAGCACGACTTGGTCGTACTTAGGCTAGCAACGCCAAATGGCAACAGGCCCCTGGTGATAGGGAATTCTGATAACGCTAGGGTTGGAGACGATGTCTACGTAGCTGGCAACCCAATAGGATTGGAAGGAACCTTGTCGAAGGGAATTATCAGCGCACGCCGAGGCGATAAGCATATCCAGTTGACAGCACCGATATCACCGGGCAGTAGTGGCAGTCCCGTTCTAGACAGAAGTGGGTCAGTAGTCGCTATCGCGACAGCGCTTCTGGGGGAAGGTCAGAATCTTAATTTCGCTGTGCCGAGCAACCATTTGAAGAAATTGCTCAAGCATCTAGATAGCGTTCAGACACTTGGTAGCCTAGCACCAATACCTCGCTGTGACGGACTCTACAAAAGTGAGGGGCATATTTCAAAAGGTACTGTAAGTGGAGGAGAGTATGATGGGCAAGTGCACATCGATGAGCTGTGGTACTATTTTCGGTTTTATGAGGATGGGACCGTGGTCTTTCAAAATACGTCTGCCCCCCTTGGAGATGTGATTCGTGGGGGATGGTTCAAGAAGGGTGGGAGGATGACGTTGCAGTCCCGTTATGAAATAGGTGATGATTCAAGCGTGGAGTTTTTATACAATGCTGGCACTGAGCTTGAAGCCAAGTATCTCTTTCGCTCCGACCAAGAACAGATGAGTCTCACAGTCTTCAGAAAAGGCTTTTTCCCAGAGACTTTCGGTCTGCTGTTTGTCAAATGCGATCTGCCTTAGCAATAACCAGAAACCGGTCTCATCATGGACAAAGGAGAGGTAATGTATTCAAATCCCGCAGAGGAAATCGATGCTCGCATGAGCGTACTGAAGAATTGCAGCATCGCTCTTGTTCAATTTGCAGAGGCTCTTTTGAGCTCAACCTCCTGGCGTCAGGGTGAGAAACAGTGGATTTTAAATTCCAAGTTTATTGCAGTCACCGTTCAACAAAGATCCCTACGTGTTACAATAAACGGCAATCTAAACAGATACAATTCCCTTCAGGGACTCCCGCTGAAGCCGTGGGCATTTCCTAACAAATCCTCGTTCGTTTTCAACAACGCGAAACAACTGGCAGCAGCCACGAATTATATTCTGCAGGCATATGAACTCAACATAGATCGAATTAGAGAGAAAAAGCTGACTCATTAGCTGGTTTATCACAATTTGGACAATTCGCGGAGAAGTAGGATGGGTACTTTGGCAGCAAGAGATTGAGGCTGGGCACAGCGACAAAATTTCTGGCAATACATTGAAACGATTATGACTCGAGATGAAATCATCAATCTTATCATCAATGGGAACGAGCCTTGGCAGAGACATTTGGAACAACTCACGATGGCCGAAGTGAGAACCATCAAGGCACAACTCGAAGTAATTGTAGCAGATTTTGAGAGTCTCCAAGAAATTATGTCTCGTGCTCTTTCAACAACAGAGCGCATAATTGAACGGCGAGAAACAAGCCGAGAAAACTCACGGAGAAAGGTAAGACGCAAGAAGGCTCGTATGTCGCTTCGGGAGTACCTCATACAGTCACCGTCTCAGACGGATATGAGTCTTCGCAGTCTTACTCTGTGCTCCAAGTCCGGAGCCACACTTCTCCTAGAAGGGCTCACATTCAAGGGGTCGGAAGGAGAGTTTGTTGCAAGGACTGTAAACACGGCAAAAGAACACTTCGCAAAGGGTCTTGAGCCTTGGGCTGGTTGGAACCTTCATTATGCAAAAGGTGGCAAGATCACTGCGGGTTTCGCTTGGGAAAAGCCATTCCTCGATGAAGTATTCGTGATCGGCTCTGATGAGTCTTTCAGGGCGTGATCCATATCTTTCACTTTTTCTGGGCTATCAGGGCTGATATGTCTTTTCGGTGTCCGTGACAGCAATTTGTGCAAGACTCCGATGTCGTCACGGCGCGAAGATACATCATATCTGCCGTGACGACCGAGAGTAAACACCACCTTTGTAAAACACAAAAGCCCCGCCGCAAGCCGACGGGGCTTTGACATGTTACATACCCTTCCTTGCAGTTAGACGGTTGCGCGCACGCAGGAGTGGAGGAATTCGGGTGAGAAGTCAGCCCCATTCTCCCAAACAATTGTGTGGAGTTCAGGGTGGACGGTAAACCGGCGAAACAGATTGAGATCGTTCAAAGGCTCAAAGATTGGCCCCCACAGTTCGTTCTTGAGATCAATTTCTCCTTCGGTGCCATCGTTGAATTTGAGCCAAATGGTGTATCCATCAACGTAGCGGGCTTCAACTATTCTCGGTATCATACGATTACTCCAACGGGGAAATTTCTTCAGAGGTTCTCTAAACCGACTGATTACGCGCATAATAATTGTAAGGGAATTTCATCACCGGCGCAAACCGCCTTGCAGGCCGGGCAGGCTCAGCGACCGCAAGTGAATACCTCTCGTCAAAAACACGAAAGCCCCGCCGCAACCGGCGGGGCTTCTGCACATCTCTGGTCTTTCCTTCTGCTAAATCACTCTGCCGCTTGACATCGCCTCAAGACGTTTCACACGTTCTTCCATCGGCGGGTGGGTGCTGAAGAGACTCGCGAGTCCGCCCCCCGTCAGCGGGTTGACGATGAACATGTGCGCCGTTGCAGGTGATGCATCCATCGGAATTTGTTTTGTCCCTGCATGAAGTCTGCGTAACGCGTTGGCGAGCGAGCGGGGGTTGCCCGCCATTTCCGCCCCACCTTTGTCCGCCAGATATTCGCGTGAGCGCGAGATCGCCATCTGAATCAGCATTGCGGCAATCGGCGCGACAATCATCATTACGATGCCTGCAATCGGGCTCCCCTCCCTGTCGTCGGAATGCCGACCGCCGCCGAAAATCATCGCCCATTGCGCCATGTTTGCAATCATGCTGATGGCGCCCGCCATCGTCGCGGCAATCGAACCGATGAGGATGTCGCGATGCTTCACGTGTGCAAGCTCGTGCCCGATAACGCCTTTCAACTCATCCCGCGGCAGCAATCGCATAATCCCCTCGGTAACGGCAACGGCCGCGTGTTCGGGGTCGCGTCCCGTTGCGAATGCGTTCGGCTGTTCGCCGGGAATCAGATACAGCTTCGGCATCGGCAAGCCGGCGCGGCGTGTCATTTCTTCAGTCATGTAAAACAAATCGGGCGCCTGCTCGCGGGTGAGTTCCTGCGCTTTGTACATCTTTAGCACAATCTTGTCGCTGAACCAGTATGAGCCAAAGTTCATCGCCGCGGCAATAATAAATGCGATGATCATTCCGCCTTGCCCGCCCAAAAGATTTCCAATGAAAATCAGCAGGACGGTCATAACCGTCATCAGCAGCAGTGTTTTCAGGTTGTTCATTTCTTCTCCATCTATTGCATTGGTTTTCGATAAAAAGGTTAAAATCTATAGCTACAAACAGCATTGTGCAGGCAATTTGTTCCCGCTAGAAATCTGCTGTTAACCGATGGTCACTCACTCTTTCGCATCTGTTTCTTTCTTCGGAAAAAGAAGCGAGAGAATGATCGACAGCGCAATCACGCCCGCAATGAATCCCAACGAAATCTCAATCGGGAATTTCCCGCCGAATAATTCGTTGAGCCACACCATCTTCAATCCGACAAAAATCAGCACGATGGCCAACCCGTATTTGAGCAGATGGAATTTCTCCACCGCCCCGGCAAGCATGAAATACATGGCGCGTAAGCCGAGAATGGCAAAGACGTTGGAAGTGAAGACGATCATCGGCTCTTTGGTTATGGCAAAGATTGCGGGAACCGAATCCACCGCAAAGATGATGTCGGTCAGTTCGACAAACAGGAGCGTGATGAACAGCGGCGTTGCGTGCATTACGCCGTTCAAGCGGAGAAAGAATTTCTGTCCGTGCAGTTCCTGCGTAACGGGGACGAATTTCTTAAAGAGACGGATCAGCGGATTCTTGTTCGGCTCGATGTTCTTCTCCGGCGCGAACATCATCTTGATTCCCGTTCCGATCAGAAACACGCCGAACAGAATCACGACCCATTCATACTCAATCAGAACGGAACCCATCGCAATGAAAATGGCACGGAAAATCAACGCGCCAATGATTCCGTAAAACAAAATCCGGTGCTGGTACATCGCCGGGATGGCGAAGTAGGTGAAGACAACGACGAACACGAAAATGTTGTCCACCGAAAGAGATTTTTCAATGATATATCCCGTCAAGAACTCAAGGCCGACCTGCTCCGCCGCCCGTTGAGGATCGAACCCGGGAATGGCGAGCAGGCGTTCGTCTATTTGGAATTTCCAGCCGGCATACATGTAGAACGCGTAGTTAAACGCCAGCGACAGCACAACCCACACGACACTCCATGTCGCCGCCTCCTTGAACGAAACAGCATGCGCCTTGCGATGGAAAACGCCGAGGTCAAGTGCCAGCAAGAGGAGAACAAAACCGGTAAAGGCGGCATAGAACCACCAATACTCGGCAATCGGAAAAAGGGTCACACAGTATCCTGAATTGTGAGAGGGACGGGTTTCGAGATTACAACAGAAGAGGAGGGGAAGTGAGTTCCGGAAGAAGTTTCAAGCACGAACAGCCTCGAAAGAGTGCAGCAATTCTTTCATGATGCTGGCAGATTCTACATCCCCGGTTGTTTCGTATTCTGCAACAAGGTTGTGCAACACCCGGGCGACGATCATGCCGGTTGTGCATTTCAATCGCAGAATGTCGAAACCGGACAATTTCGCTTTCGCGTTGGCAAGTGCCTCCTTGCTGATCGTCTTTCCCCCGTTATAGCAATCAACAAGAACCTTCTCCTGCCGGATCGAAGCCACCGCAAGAAAGTGCCCGGGGAAGTTGCAGCCTTCAATCTTCAGTCCCAATCTGTCGCCCACCAGCATGTACACGCACGCAAGACTGATGGGAATGCCGCGCTTCTGCTCGATGACGTACACGAGATTACTGTTCAGCGGATTGTAGTAGTCGTCAGATTCAACGCCGCCCAGGCCGTATCCCTGAAAAAGGAATTCAGCAAGGTCGAGAGCATCGCGACGCGTATAGCGCGCATCGTATTCATCGGCGAGATTGTCGAGAAGCGTTCTCAGCTTGGCCGGATATAATCTGCCGAACTGAAACCGGGCGATCAAATCGAGGGCGGATTCGAGGCGTTCGTTCTCGGTTTTCTTTTCCTGCCAGCTCCCCCATTGTTCCTTCAGCCAGACACGATAGTGAGTCAAGAGCGGACGAATCAACAAAGCGTTTGTCGCGTTGAGCGCGATTCCCTGCCGCCCGATCTCATCTTCAAGCGAGTCGCCGAACAATGATAGTTGCGCGATAACGACTTCGCGGAGAGATTCATCTTCGAGCAAGCGGATAAGAGCAGGAAGTTGGCGTATGTCCGGCGTATTCATATTCTCTGTAAGCAAGATACGAATTTTCCGACCAGCTTGCGCGGGCTTATTCCATTTCCTTCACAATTTCGAAAATTCCGGCCGACATTCCATCGAGCGTGATTGATTTCCCGGCACTCAGGTCGAACTCATTTCCCGAAAGCATATCCCGCAACCGGACTACATCGACAAGTTGATGTTCGAACGGCGATAGATCGACGGTTTGCTTGTCGCGATTGTTGTTGATGACAACCATCAGCCGTTCATTCTTCAGAATTCTGAAATACACATACACTTCGTTCGTCGGTTTGAAGTGAATGAGTTTTCCTGTTTGAAGAACGGGGTGTGCTTTGCGAATGTGCAGCAAGCGTTTCGTGAAATTGAAGATGTCGGTTTCCGTTTCCGTTCTTTCCTCCTCTGTAAATGCATTTTGCGTATCACCCGGAAATCCTCCCGGAAAATCAGCACGCAGTCGCCCGTGATCGGGTCCGCCTTTCATGCCAAGTTCGGTTCCGTACAAAATCTGTGGAATCCCTCGCGTTGTCAGCAGCAATGTCATTGCCATCTGAAATCTCCTTGTGTCGCCGTTCACGTTGAACATGATGCGCCGGATGTCGTGGTTGTCGAGGAAGGTGACAAGATTGCCGGGATCGGGGAAAAGAAAATCTTTCGTCAGGCAATTGAATATGTGTTCGATCTTTCCCGCCGAATCGGCAAATGCCTTCATGAATGCGTCGAACAATCCGAAATCAGTAATGGCCGGCAGTTGCGGATCCAATGGCTTGGGGAAGAATGATTTCCGTTGGTACGGCGCAAGATAGACGGGATCCTGAATCCATACTTCTCCCACAATATTGAAGCGCGGATATTCATCGAGAATCGTTCTGCACCACCTCGCCCGAAATTCCGGATCGATGTACGGATACGTGTCTTCACGAATGCCGTCGATGCCGCTGTATTCAATCCACCAAATTGTACTTTGGGTCAGATACCGGGCGACGGAAGAATTCTTCTGGTTCATGTCGGGCATGTAGGGCGTAAACCAGCCGTGTGTCGCTTTTTGTTTCGTGAGCGAGTCGCTGTACAAGTCGGTGAGCTCGGCTTTCGAGTGATAGGATTTGAGATGATTGTCGGGAGAGCCGTTCAGCCAATCGGGCGTCGGGAGATTTTGAATCCACGGATGACTGATGCTGATGTGATTATTCACGTGATCCATAATCACTTTGAGGTTCCGCGTATGCGCTTCCTGCACGAATGTCCGGTACAGTTCGTTGCTGCCGAAGCGCCGGTCTATTCTATACAAATCCGTTGCAGCATATCCGTGATAGCTTGATGCGCGTACGTTATTTTCCACAACCGGCGTCAGCCACAATGCCGTAACGCCTAAATCCTGCAGGTAATCAAGTTTGTTGATGATACCCTGCAGATCGCCGCCGTGCCTGCCGTACGGCTCGTTGCGATTCAGCGTGTCGGACATTCCGGAAATATTATCGTTGGAGGCATCGCCATTTGCAAAGCGGTCGGGAACGATGAGATAGATGACGTCGGATTGATCAAAGCCGTTATGCCCGTCGTCTGAATTCCGGCGCTGCAGGAGGGGGAATGAGACGCGTACTTCTCCGCTTCCCGAACGAAAACGCAAACCATAATTTCCCGGTGTAGCGTTGCGCCGGATTTCTATATCCACAAAAGCGTACGAGGGATTCTCAATCTCATGAACCTTCAATATCCTGATACCGGGTGATGAGCTTGTGACGCCCACATCTTTCAAATTCTCCCCATATATCATGAGTTGGAGGATGTTTGTCTTCATTCCCGCCCACCAATTCGGGGGTTCTATCTTGGTGACAACGGGCGTCTGCGCAAAAGAGAGATGCAAGGCGCAGAACGCCAGAGCAACCAGAAGCGATTTCTTCATAGTAGTTTGTAAGAATGGCGTATGGAAAATGTGTTTCAAAATAGCCAATCATTCCTCCTACCGCAAGATGAATGATTGATATTCATGCGCTTTTTGCTAACTTGTGTGGAGCCACTTCAGTCCCGTACCCGCAAATCCCGGGACACACCAAACTCACGTAACCAGCAAACCAACAACGAAGGAGTTCCCTTGGCTTTTTCAGAATGGTTAAACGGCGTGTACAGAAAATTCCATCCGACATTTTGGGTGGCGAACGGCATGGAGTTGTTCGAGCGGCTTGCGTATTACGGCCAGCAGATTGTGTTCATGGTGTATGTCCGCAACAAACTGGGGTTCTCAGAATCGGAAGCAGGGACTCTCTCGGGCATTTTCGGAGGATTGATTTACCTGCTGCCAATTCTTGCCGGAACGCTTGCCGACAAATGGGGATTCCGGCGGGCGTTCAATGTGGCGTTTTCCATTCTCGGCCTCGGCTACTTTCTTATCGGCTCGCTCGGCATGGATGCATTTGCAGGAGTATATGACGGGCTTCCGACATACTGGCTGTTGCTTTCGTTTCTGATTCTGACTGCTTTCGGCGGCTCTTTCATCAAGCCGGCGGTATTGGGCACGGTTGCGGTTACTTCCAACGAAGAGACAAAGTCCCTTGGTTTTGCCATCTATTATTGGCTTGTGAATATCGGAGCAATGCTCGGACCGACGATCGCGTATCTTGTGCGCGACAGTTTCGGCAATGAGTTCGTCTACCTTGTCTCCGCATTGAGTTGTTTTGCGATGCTTGTTGTGAACATCTTCCTCTACAAAGAAGTTGCCGGGAAGGGGGAAGTCGTGCACGAAACGTTGGGCAAGAAGATTTCCAACCTGTTTGTCGTGTTGGGAAATGTCAAGTTCATGATCTTCCTGCTTATCTATTCCTTGTACTGGATTATCTTCTGGCAGGAATTCATCATCGTTCCGTACTACATCACCGACTACATTGACAAAGATGCGCCGTACGAGATTGTGCAATCGTGGGCGGGAGCCGGGGCGATCATTCTCTTTCAAATTCCGCTCAACAGGTTGACGAAGAATGTTCCTACGCGAACAGCGATTGTGATGGGCTTTGCGATTTCGAGTCTCATCTGGGTGATCATCGGAATTTATCCGAGCATTCCGACCATCGCCGCGGGAATCGTTGCATTCGCCATCGGCGAGATGATCCAGGCTCCGCGTTACTACGAATACATTTCTGAAATTGCGCCTCCCGGCCAGCAGGGTTTGTATCAGGGCTATGCCTTCCTGCCGATCGCCATCGCCCGATTCGTCGGTGATCCGTTCGGCGGATGGTTGTATGAAACTTCCAAAGCTGCGGGAACGCCCGAGCTTATTTGGTTTGCCATGATCGGTGTCGGCGTTGCAGGTGCAGTATTGATGTGGATATACAATTTCTTTGTCGAACGATCAGAGAGGGCGGCTTCGTAAATCATGCGCTATGCTGCAACGACGTTTCTTGTTTTGCTTGCCGTGAGTTTCATGCAGGGCCAAACACTCCCGCACCTCTCCGGCGAAGCCATACTGAAGAACGTTGAGGCGAACTTCGCAGGGATTCAGGACTACACCGTTTCCCTCGAAGCCAAAGTAGATCTCGAGCGGCTGAAAGTACCGCAGATGAAAGCAACAATGTACTTCAAGCAACCGGACAAAGTCCATTTCGATTCGGAGGGGTTTGCCTTGTTGCCGAAAGAGGGATTAAGTTTTTCCCCCGGCAGCCTTTCATCGCGTTACGATGTGGAAGCGGTGAAAGCGGAGAATGAAGTGTTTGTTCTTACCCTCAAACCAAAAACCCGCAAGACGAACGCCCGAATGCTCGTTACTGTTAGACCTGTAAATTGGACGGTGCTGGGGATCTCATCTATGCAACAGGGCGGAAGAAGCATTCAAACAGAGTTTGAATATGAGAAGCTGGAAGGATATTGGCTTCCCGTCCGCCTTACGGCAACGCTTACCGTCGATACCTCTGAAGCATCAACGTCCGATGACGTTCAGCAACGTCGCCCCTCCTTCGCTCCCCGTCAAGGAACAATCCAAATCCGCTACTCTGATTACCGCATCAACAGCGGCTTGCCCGACGAGATATTTGAGAAGAAAGACCAAGACAGGTAGTACCCACCTCTCCTGAAAAAACCCTAAAAGCGAACTGTTTCGAATGATTTTCATCCTCCGAGAAAATCTACTTGACATTCAGTTAGATATCTATAAATTGATATTTAGGTTTATCTAAAATGATTTTGAGATATGTCTACGATAAGTACTGAAGATTACATTAAAGCCATCTACAAGCTTGAAGTCCGGGGCGAAAAGGCCACAACTTCCGCACTTGCCAGTCAACTCGGCGTCGCCGATGCCTCGATCACCGACATGATCAAGAAGCTGTCGGACAAAGGACTGCTGCACTACGAACGATATCAAGGAGTTGAGTTGACACAACGAGGGATGAAGATGGCGCTGGGAATTTTGCGCCGCCATCGATTGTGGGAAATGTTCCTTGTTGAGTTTCTCGGCTACTCGTGGGACAAAGTGCATGACGAAGCGGAGCGGCTTGAACACGTAACGTCGGCCGAGCTTGAGCATGCCATTGATACGGCGTTGGGGCATCCCGCCATCGATCCGCACGGCGATGAAATACCGACCGCCGACGGAAAGCTATCGAACAGAACCTGTACAGCTCTTGCGGCACACGAGGCGGGTGATGTTGTCCGCGTTATGCGTGTGAGCGACGAGGATTCTGCCATTTTGCAGCACGCGGCGTCACTCGGCGTTTCGCTCAACGGCAGAATCACCGTAAAACAGAAAATGCCGTTTGACGGATCGTTGATGGTGAAGATTGGCAAGAAAGAACACTTCGTCAGCAGGCAGGTTGCCGATTCGATTTTCGTCGAGCGGGTATGAAATGGAATCAGAACCTATGATCAATCCTGCCTATGCCCTCATGTGGGCCGGTGCTGCCATTGCGATACTCGCCATTGTGTTCTGGCCCGACTCCGGTGTGTGGCCGCGTTGGAGACGTTCGCTGCAGAATACGCGACGCGTCCGCATAGAGGATGCGCTCAAACATCTGTACGATTGCGAGTACAAACAACTGACAGCAACACACAAAAGTGTTGCGGGCGCGCTTTCAATCTCCGGCGATGAAGTCGCCCGCCTGCTGGAGAGGCTCGAGGAACTCAACTTGCTCCGCTCGGAGGGAGAGATGTTGACTCTCACAGAAGACGGAAGGGCGTATGCGCTACGGGTCATTCGCATGCACAGACTGTGGGAGAGATATCTTGCCGATGAAACCGGTCTCAGCGAAACCGAATGGCACTATCACGCCGAGGAAAAGGAGCATATTCTCACCGCCGATCAAGCCGATGCGCTTGCGATTCAGATGGGAAATCCGTCGTTCGATCCGCATGGCGATCCGATTCCGACTGCCGCGGGTGAATTACCGGAACGGCGCGGAATGACCCTGACACAACTGCATCCGCATCAATACGCGGAAGTTGTCCACATTGAGGATGAACCAAACGCCGTTTACGCCCAGCTTGTCGCCCAAGGTATTCATCCCGGCGTTCATCTTCGCATGATCAGTATTGACAAGAACAAGATACAACTGGAGGTGGAGGGAGTTGAGAACGTACTTGCTCCGATTGTCGCGGCAAACGTTGCCGTGGTTCCTGTTGGCCGTGTAAAACGAGCGGGGAAGGCGGAAGCCACGCTTGCGGATCTCCATATCGGCGAGAGTGCACGCGTGGCGCGCATTGCCCGCGAATGCCGCGGCCAGCAACGGCGACGGTTGATGGATCTCGGAATTCTTCCCGGCACTTTGGTGACAGCCGAAATGCGCAATGTCGCCGGTGACCCGACGGCATACAGTGTGCGCGGTGCATTGATTGCCTTGCGCAAAAACCAGGCACGCATGATACAAATTGAACGAAATGGAGATAGTGGAGCATGAAGCAAACTCAATCAGGAAGCCCGTGTGAAACCTGCCCTGCGCACAATGTCGCCAATCTTGTGAAACTCGGCATCAATCTTGAAGGGACGGACTATGTTGTTGCGCTTGCGGGAAATCCGAATACCGGCAAGAGTACGGTATTCAACGCTCTCACAGGCTTGCGGCAGCACACCGGGAACTGGCCCGGAAAAACAGTCACGAGGGCCGAGGGGGCATTCTCGTATTCCGAAAAGAGATACAAGCTTGTCGATCTTCCCGGAACGTACTCGCTTCTTTCTACAAGCACAGACGAAGAAGTGGCGCGAAATTTCATTCTCTTCGGGCAGCCCGATGTAACAGTGATTGTTGTTGATGCCACGCGGCTTGAGCGGAATCTCAATCTTGCATTACAAGTTCTGGAAATTACCGACCGCGCAATTGTTTGCCTGAATCTCATTGATGAAGCTCAACGGCTCGGTATTACGGTTGCCGAACGGACTCTTGCCAAGGATCTTGGCGTTCCCGTTGTTCCCGCGGCTGCACGGCGCGGCACCGGAGTTCAAGAGCTTCTGCGCACTATTCATGACGTTGCCACCGGCACGGTGGTACCGAAACCAAAACGCATCGTCAAACACGCTCCTCATCTTGAAAAGGCGATAAGCAATCTGGCGGAATCTTTACACTCGAGATTCCCGGCCCTGACGAACGCCCGTTGGGTCGCGCTCAGGCTGCTTGAGGGAGATGAACGGATTATTGATGCCGTAAGAACAGGAGAAATCGCCGGCATTCTGCGCCTCACAGCGCATGCAAAAGGGAACGTTGCGGAAGGAGTATGGTCATGAACGCCACTTCGCATGATGATATTCTGGTTAAGGCGGGAAACCTCCGTTGGGAAGTGGGGGAGAACTTTCATGATTCCCTTATGGAATCCCTGTACACGGAAGCTTCGCGAATAGCCGATCGTGTTGTTACACGATCCGACACGCCGGGACGATTCAACTGGGACAGAACACTCGATAAGCTGCTCACAGGCCGATGGACGGGCTTGCCCATTATGATTCTTTTGTTAATGGTTGTGTTCTGGCTGACAATCGCCGGGGCCAATGTTCCCTCGGCACTTCTCGCTTCACTGTTGCTTGATACCGTCCATCCTGCTCTACGCTCGTTGGGTGAAACCATGAGCATGCCCTGGTGGCTCTCCGGCTTCCTGTTCGATGGCGTGTATCTTGCGGCTGCGTGGGTCGTGAGTGTTATGCTGCCGCCGATGGCGATTTTCTTTCCCCTGTTCACCTTACTTGAGGATTTCGGGTACTTGCCCCGGGTTGCGTTCAACCTTGATCATCTATTCCGCAAGGCTGGGGCACACGGCAAGCAGGCGCTTTCCATGAGCATGGGATACGGATGCAACGCGGCCGGCATCATTTCAACGCGTATCATTGACAGTCCTCGCGAGCGGCTCATCGCAATCATTACGAACAACTTCTCACTCTGCAACGGACGCTGGCCGACACAGATTTTGATTGCGACGCTGTTCATCGGCGCCCTCGCGCCTGCAGCTCTCAGCGGATTTCTTTCCGCCTCGGCAGTGGTCGCGGTTGCGCTTTTAGGCGTAGCGCTGACATTTCTGACATCATGGTTTCTCTCAAAAACGATGCTGAAGGGTGAGGCATCGACGTTCAGTCTCGAGCTTCCACCCTACCGGCCACCTCAGGTCCTCAGAACTCTCTATACCTCTCTGATTGATCGGACAATTCTCGTTCTGTGGAGGGCAGTGGTGTTTGCCGTTCCGGCCGGCGCGGTAATCTGGCTTATTTCCAATATCTTCATCGGAGAGTTGAGTATTGCGCAGCACGCCATCAACTGGCTGAATCCGTTCGGGTTGCTCATTGGATTGAACGGTGTCATTCTCCTTGCGTACATTATTGCAATCCCCGCAAACGAAATCGTCATCCCGACAATACTCATGCTCACGGTGGCAAGCACAGGCGTTTCGGGCTACGGCGAGGGTACGGGTGTACTGTTTGAGCTTGAGGATAACCTTCAATACCTGTCGGTGTTTCAGGCGGGGGGATGGACGTTGCTTACTGCTGTCAATCTTATGCTCTTCAGTCTGATTCACAACCCTTGTTCGACAACCCTCTACACCATCTACAAAGAAACAGGAAACATGAAGTGGACTATCGTTTCGGCTGTCATGCCGATTGTCATGGGATTGACCCTGTGTTTCTTCGTTGCACAGATCTGGAGGATAACAGGAATATGACCGTACAAGGAAATCCTGACCGACGTGTTGTTCAAGGTAACGGTATGAGGACGTTTAACTACTTGATTGTGGCAGCATGCATCCTTTCGACAATCATTGTCAGCTGCGACCACTTGCTGACGAAAGCACCGGAAGAGTCCGAGGTATTCGAAGGTCCGATTGATGGCTTGACAAATGCACAACGCGCCGTTTTTGTACGCGGCGACAAGGCATTCAGTGAAGTGTTTACGTTCAACACGGGTCTCGGGCCGTTGTTTAACGAAGCGTCGTGCGAGCGTTGCCATGTGGGCGACGGGCGCGGGCATCCGCGCGTCAACTTGACTCGCTTCGGCGTGAACCTCGGCAACGGGCAGTTTGATCCTCTTGCCGAGTTCGGTGGGCCGCAGCTGCAGCAGCGCAGCATGCCCGGTTATCCGGCGGAGACGATTCCGAGCCATGCAAACGCCATCTCCGTGCGCGGAGGGCCCATTGTAACAGGACTTGGATTGATCGAGGCCATCCCGGATCAGACCATACTTGCCAATGCAGACCCGAACGACTTGGATGGCGACGGCATTTCCGGGCGCCCGAACGTTATCGCGGCGCCCGATTTCCTCGGACTCGGTCCCGGGCCGCACAACGGCAAGTACCTTGGCCGTTTCGGCCGAAAGGCAGGCAGCATCAATCTTCTGCACCAAACTGTAGTGGCATACCATCAGGATATGGGCATCACCTCCGATTTTCTTCCGGAGGAGAACTTCCATCCGTCCATCGGACCCGGCGGCGATCCTGTTCCCGATCCCGAAGTTGCTGCTGTGACGGTGCACGATGTGGTGTTCTACCTGCAAACTCTGCGGCCGGCGATGCGAAGGAATGAACGCGACCCTGCCGTTCAGCGGGGTGAGCAGTTGTTTCGCACGATTAAGTGCGTATCGTGCCACGTTCCGGTGATGATGACCGGGCCTCACCCTGTTGCAGCGCTCAGCCACCGTCCAGTCCATCTCTATTCCGATCTTCTTCTGCACGATATGGGCCCCGACCTCGCCGACAATTTCATCGAAGGCGAGGCGTCGGGCGTGGAGTGGCGCACAACACCGCTGTGGGGGCTGGGAATTGTGGAGAATGTTTTGGGCGGAACGCCGTTTTATCTTCACGACGGCCGCACATCCGATTTGCGGGTGGTAATTGACCTGCATAAAGGCGAAGCAAACGGATCGCGCATAGCCTTTCTCCAGTTGTCGCCGGCTGATCAGGACGCCTTGATTGCCTTTCTAAGATCACTGTAATGGATAGAAACACATTCCTGCGTGTGGCGGGCACCGCCGTGTTGGTTGCGCCGGTAGCTGCGTTGCTTCAACATTGTGCATCGGGTCGCGTGGTGCATGCCATCGCCGAGAGGGGGAAGGTAACGATTCCTGTTTCTGCGCTTCCCGATTTGGCAACGCCCGGCAGCTTCGCCAAAGTCTACGTTGATCGGTTCGCCAATCCGATTATTGTGTTCGAGGGAGAAAGAAATGAACTGCATGCGATCCTCAGCACCTGTTCCCACTCCGGCTGTGAAGTACGGAAACTGCCCACGAAGTTCGAATGTCCCTGCCACGGCTCCGAATACAATTTGCGCGGCAACGTGTTGCGGGGTCCGGCCCCTGATCCGCTCAATGCATTCGAGGTGCGGAGGCGTGAAAATGCTATTGAAATTCATCTGGGTTGATGATATGAGACTGACAAGATTCTGCTTGATGCTTCTGACGTTCGCATTCTGTTGTCCAGAGAACTCGCCCGGTCAAGACACAACAATGCCGCCTCCGATGGTGAAGGGAGGAATCTATGACCGTCCCTACCTCTTCCGTCCCTCATCACGCATTGCGATCGGCGGGTATGCGGAGACAATGGTACGGTCGGAGTGGGTGGAGGGCATTCATGAGAATGTGTCGTTTGAAGCGAGGCGGTTCAACATCTTTCTCTATTCCGCCATTGCGCCTTTCGTCAAACTCACGTCGGAATTGGAATTTGAACACGGCACAGAAGAGATCAAACTGGAAGTGGCACTTATTGATATTGAGTTTCACGAAGCGCTGAATCTTCGCGGCGGCATCCTCCTCTCGCCCCTTGGCAAATTCAACCTGGCACACGACAGCCCGGGCAACCCGTTTACGGACAGGCCGCTTGTATCAACAGCGATTATCCCCTCGACGTTTTCCGAAGCAGGCCTCGGGCTCTTCGGGTCGGTGTATCCCTCTGCCGAACACAGGCTCACGTACGAAGCGTATCTGGTGAACGGACTGAACGATGATGTGCTTCTTGGCGGAGAAGGGACGTCGATTCCCGCCGGCCGCCCCTCTGCTTTCGATGAGGATAACAACGGAAGTCCCGCATTTGTCGGACGTGTCGCGTGGCTGCCGGAATTCGGACTTGAACTCGGCGTTTCGCTGCACTCGGGATTGTACAACACGTTCAAGGAGGAAGGGCTTATCGTTGACGACAAACGGGGCCTTACTATTGCTGCAATTGATTTACACTGGCAGATTGGTGATCTCGAAATTGCCGGGGAGTATGCGCGGGCACGTATTGACATTCCCGCCTCCCTCAACGGGATGTTCGCGGCCAGACAACAGGGTTACTACGGCCAAGCACTGTACAACGTGCTGAGCGGCATTATACCCCAATTCCCGAATTCCGTTCTTGCAGTCGGAGCCCGGTACGACTATGTTGATCTCGACGCAGAACTCCGGGGAGACGACACGCATCGTCTGTCGGTTGGCGTCAACCTTCGCCTTGTTCCGGACACAGTCATCAAATTGGACTACCAGCACAACTGGATGTTCGACCGGATCAACAATATGGAGCGTTCCGCCGTGATCCAGTTCGGCGTTGCAACGTATTTCTAAGGTCGAATTCCGTTGTGGCCCGGTTCGGAGAGATGCCGGGGGTTTCACTTCTGACCCAGTTCCTTGCCTTCCATCAACAATTTCTCGTACTCCACCTTATACCGTTTGATCGCGTTGAATAGCGCATTAGCAATCCTCTCCTGTCCTGATTCACTGCGAAGGAGTTTTTCGTCTTCTCTATTGGAAAGATATGCCGTTTCGACGAGAACGTTCGGCATCGCGGAGCCGACAAGCACGAGAAATCCCGCCTGCTTCACGCCATGGTTTGGGATGTCGAGATGCTTGTTCATCTCTTGCGTTGCAAGCTCGGCAAATCTCTCGCTTGCACGCATATGAGCCGATTGTGCCATCGTGACGAGAATAAAATTCTCGTCGGTCAGGTGTTTGTATCTCTCCTCGTATCCCTCTTCCAGTGTGATAACGGAGTTCTCCCGCTCGGCAATGGCGATTGCCTCGTCTGTTCTGCCCGGACGCAGGAGATATACTTCAAATCCGCGGTTCGGATGCGGCTTGCGGGGCATTGAGTTGGCATGTACGCTGATGAACAACTTTCCGCCCCGCTCGTTCGCGATACGTCCGCGTTTGTCAAGCTCGACAAACGTGTCATCATCCCTCGTCAACTCGACTCTCACGCCCTTCAGATTGCGCTTGATGAGTTTCTCCAACTTCAGTACGATGCCGAGCGTAACATCCTTTTCTTTCGTTCCCGTCACACCGATTGCCCCCGGGTCGCGCCCGCCGTGCCCGGCGTCGAGGACGATCACATCCAATTCGTATTTTTTGCGAAAACGTTCAAGCTCAGTGTTTACAGGCTGTCTCTTCTTCTCTTCAATAGCAACAAGCGTCTCATCGGACAGTGATCGCAGGGTAATCAACAAGTCGTTCGACAATCCGTCCTTTTCAACTTTCGAGGACGAAAACTCCCCCTCCAGTTTGAACGCAATCTGGACGGATGTTTGAAATTGCTGAGCGATGATCTTCTTGATTGCGCCGGCCGGTTTTGTTCTGTTTAATGCGGCAACGTCGGCCCGTGCATTGGAGACAGTCAGGTAATACCAGCCTTCTTTGTTGAGAAGACCTTCAAACACAGGAAGAGACTTTGTCGAGGAAACGCGAATAATTATCCCGTTTGCTTTGACATCAATTGCGAGTGATGAGATATCGAATGGCGACGGCGGGCGAAGCGGCTTTTCGAGACGGATAGAACCGGACGTGACGTCAAATCGTGCGGGCGCTCCGAACAGTTGCGCAAAGAAGGGGGCGCTCGATGCAATAGGAATGAAGAACTCGTTTTGCACAACCCGAACACCCGCCGCAAGTTGAATTGCCGTTTTTCTTCCCGATTGATTTGTCGTGGCAACAAACGGGTTGTCGTCAAAGAATACGACCGGCGGGGTTGTTGCAACGGAAAGGGACTGCTCCTCCCGATTTACGACAGATCGGATAGAAAGCGCCTGCGCAATGTCGTTCACCGATGCGAACGTAAGTCCGTTGTGGACGATACCGGTTATCCGCAGTTTACGCGAAGGGTTGCTTTCATGTACGAGTGAAAGACTGTGATCCTGGGCGGATACAGCGGAGGAAAGTACCATTGACAGGACAGTGATGCGAAGCAGTATGTTCACCGATATAGCAAGTCGATACGTCGCGCGTTCCCCCGAACTCATCGGCTCCTTCATCCGCCCTATCGATAGTTGGTGAATTGCGTAGCGAACTTCAGATCGGCCTCCCGAATCATCTTCATCACGGCCTGCAGGTCATCCTTGTTCTTGCCGCTCACCCGTACCTGGTCATCCATGATTTGCGCCTGCACCTTGAGCTTGGTATCCTTGATCATCTTGACGATCAGCTTGGCGTCTTCCTTGTTGATGCCGATGCGGAGTTTGATAATTTGCCGGACTGTGCTGCCCGCCGCCGGCTCAACAGGCCCGTAGTCGAGGGCTTTCACCGGTACGCTGCGTTTGATGAGCTTATTTTGGAGAATGTCGATAACGCTTTTCAGCTTGAAATCGTCGTCAGAGATCACGGTGAGTAGCTTGTCCTTTTGATTCAACTCGATGGAACTCTTCGAGTCCTTGAAATCGTACCGCTGAATGATCTCCTTGCGCGCCTGATGCAAGGCGTTATCCACCTCCTGCATATTCACTTCTGAAACGATGTCGAACGAAAACGTGTCTGCCATAAGTCGAATCCCGGTTGTCGAACTGGTTTTATCGGAACTTCAGGCTGAACAGTGCGTGGACAAAAATCTTAAGCAATTCCCACCGCGGGCTGTTTGTTTGAAGTACATAGCTCTGCTGCACCTCGCGCTGCGCAACCGAGTCACGCGTAGTTATCTGAACCGAGAGAGGATACATCATCAGCTCCATACCTCCGTGACCTTCTTTGTGATGTTGATATTCCGCTTGCCAAGTTCATCGATCATGATTTTGCCCGGCACGCATACTTCCGGCACGCATACACCGCGCTCGGTGATGATTCCGTGCGCAAGCATTTGCGCCACAATGGATGTCGGAAACGCCGTTGTGCGCATCATGGCTGTCATCTTTCCTGCATCATCATAATAATCCACGAACTCATACACAAGCGTTTTCGCCGCCGTTGCCGTCCGGCCCGAGATTGTTGCGCGGGCCAGCACAACATCTTTGTCGCCGTAGTCAAGTTTCTTGCGCAACAGGTCGGCGAAGAACTCCCTGTTGGTTTTGACGCTTCCGCCCACCATCATCGGTTCCGACGTTGCGAACCCGAGGTCGAGCAAGGTCTTGAATTTCTCGCAATGCCCTTTATAGCGGATTGTTTTGTAATCGAGATTGTTGACTTTCCCGTCAAGCAACTGCGTCAGCGTGGAAAGTCCGCCGGAGGTGTTGAAGGCTTCCAGCGTGCCAAACGGTTCGGGAAACTCAATGTCTTCCAAGCCCGACATCGGATCGATGAGTTCTGTTTTCCCGTCCCTGATGACTGTCGCCTTTTCGACATACTCGTTGATGAGGCCTTCGACCGAAAAAACGATCTGATAGTAGAGTGGCGGACGCGGACGTTGGGGAAGTCCGCCAACGCGGAGGTGAATCGAATCGAGTTGCTCAAATTCCCTCGTCCCTTCCATTGCAAGAATGTTGATCAGCCCGGGCGCGAGCCCGCAGTTGGGAACAACCGTAATGTCCTTCTCTTTTGCAGCCGCATCAAGACTGAGTTGCCGTTCGACAACATCGTTGTTGCCGCCGAGGTCGCACATCGGAACGCCCGCCTCGATTGCCGCCTTCGTCATCTGATAGTTGACGGAGTAGGTAACGGCGCTGATTACGGCTCCGCTTCCCTCAATGAGTTTGCCGACTTCACGTGAACTGTTAACGTCAACCCGAACAGGCGTCACATTGTCGCCGATTGCCATTGCGGCCGAGCGTGCTTGTTGGATGTTAATATCGGCAAGAACGATTTCATCGTCCGGATTTCGTTTTGCAAGATCGTATGCTGCGGCGCTTCCCATCATACCGGCGCCGATTATGGTGTATTTCATGAACGTTCCTCGAGCTGTGCCGCGAAACGGAAGCATGCTACTTTAGAATCTGCCCTGTTTCGTTGCTCCAAAACAACAAGTCCAACTCATCCATCGATATGTTTATGCTATCGGCGAATGCCTTGAACTTTCTTTCTATATCAAGATAACGTTTTGCGGTGAGAGTTGCGGGCATCGAACGGATGACGCCATGGTATTTGAGATTCTTCAGAATATGCCTGTCCAGAATCGCCAGATTGCGGTGACCGATATTCCGGAGAAAATGTGACGCCTCTTTCCAGCCGAGTCCCTTTACGTTCTTCACCAGCCATTTGCGAAGGTCGTCCGCAGGCATGCGGTTAGAGAGTGCAGCGAGGATCTCTCCCTGCATTGCTTTCAGTTCCATCAGGCGCTTTGCTTTCGTGTTATGAAAGCGGATGTAATGCTGCTTGCGAAACAGAACCGATGCAACATCAATGTCCTTCTCGGGAAAACCATCGGCCCTCAAAGCCTCGACAGTCTTTCCGGCATTTACTGCACTGGATTGCGGCGTGAGCAGGCAGTACACCAGCTCATAGAAATACTCGTCGGGCGTGACGGAGGCAAAGCCATTCAGCCGTTGACGGATTGTCTCTCTGTGGTGTTCGTAGTGCATTCTGAGATCATGAATGCCGGTGTACGACCTTGTTCTTTTACGCAAGAGTGACTCTGCGCGTGGTGAGGATTCCTTTTCCTCTTAATCGAATCAGGCCATCTTTCTCCAACCCGAGCAGAAGGTCGGCAAACCTCTTCTTGTTTCGTTGTGAGAAGTTGTGGAGGATTTTCCTCCCAAGAGCATCGGCACGGATGCTTCGACCGCTATTCAGGTTTCGTAAATGCTGGATAACCTTGCCCCGATGCAGGCGGTTCGGTATTCCGTCAATCTGCTTGCCGGGTTTGCGTTTGAAAACCGTCGTTCCGGTCATGAGCTTCTTTGAAGCACACGCTTGCCCGACAGGACACTTGATGCAGTCCGGTTTTCGTGACGTGCATACAGTTGCCCCGAAATCCATCAACGCCTGATTCCAGTTATAGACGTCGTTGCGAGGGAGCAGTTTTTCGGCGAGTTGCCAGATTTCTGTGGCGGCCCGCATTTTGCGTAGCGAGTCCATCTTCCAGAATATTCTCGAAAGAACCCGTTGCACGTTCACGTCAACAATTGCACAACGCTGGCCGAAAGCAGAAGAAAGGATTGCGTTTGCCGTATACCTTCCGATACCGGGCAAGGCAATCAGCGAATCGTAGTCTTCCGGAATTCTTCCCTTATACTCACTCAAGACGATCCGGGTAAGCCGGTGCAGCCGAACGGCGCGGTTGTTGTAGCCCATACCTTTCCATGCGATGACGACATCGCGCTGTGTGGCCGTTGCAAGCGATCGGAGGGAGGGAAAACGGTTGAGGAATTCGGGATACTTATCCAGAACACGGCTTGCCTGAGTTTGCTGCAACATAATTTCAGAGACGAGGATGCGGTACGGGTCGGAGATGCCGCGCCAGGGGAAGGTTCTGCCGTGACGTGTGTACCACGCGAGAAGGGATTTGACGATGTTATGCTGTTTGTTGGTTTTCCGCATAGTTCACGAGACGTTCGACGGCCTCGCGGTTTCCCTCGAGAATGTCCATTGCCAGCAATTCGTGCGGATGTTTCCAGGCAATTTGTTCAAAGGCTCTGTTCTCAGGCGTGCCGGAAAAAATTCGAATCAAGAAATAGAACACCCGAAAGGATCCGTCGCGCCGGGGGTTGTCCGTGCCTTCGGTGTATATCCATTCTTGTCTGTGAAATTCCGAATCAATCGAAACCTCAATGGCAAGCTCCTCGAGCAGTTCCCGTTTGAGAGCATATTCTGGAGTTTCGCCGGGCTCAAGCTTTCCTCCGGGAAATTCCCATTTCAGCCCGTACTTCGTATTCCGCTTACGCTGGCATGCGAGCACGAGCCCGTTCTTCAGAATAATTCCAACAGCGACTTCTTTCATTGGCAAGAAGGTACGAAAAAGTACAGAGAACGCCAAAGAAGGGAATCATGCCGGCTTTCGCTGCGAGCTTCTGCGCTAAACACGAATTTTCTGTTGCCTTGACTTCATCCTTGAAATCAGGTAAATTGAACTTGAATTCGTCGCAAAGCCTGCCTATCCGAGTTTTTCCCGGCGCAGAAACTAGAGACTTCAGTTTCGTTTTCAGTACGATCGAGGAGGCACCATGGCACGGGGAAAGAGCATTTCCCATTTCTGTGCTCATTGCGAGCGCGTCACAAAAATGGAACTTGTCGGAGCAGTCGAAAATCAACCCGACAGAACGTGGTACAGATGTGCCCGTTGCAGGCACGCCATACTGGTTGATGTGAACGAGCTCAAAAAGGGCGAAGAAGCCGCTAAAAAGAAGCCGGAAAGGGCTGATTGCTCGGACTACAATCCCAGCAATACCTACACAATAGGACAGGCAATTTTTCACACGGAATGGGATGATTTCGGGAAGGTGATTTCCAAGGAAAAAACATCGGGTGGTGGATCGGCGATCGTTGTTTCGTTTCAGCGATTAGGCGAGCGGAGGTTACTCGAAAACCTCACAAATGGATTTGACAGTCAAGATTGAGCAACAAGTACACAACAAACTTCGAAGGAGGTGATTGATTTGGTCGGCATTTCAGTAACTGAGAATGAACCGATTGACCGCGCATTAAAGCGCTTCAAAAAGAAGTATGAACGCTCGGGCGTACTCAAGGAGTTCAAGAAAAGAGCCTACTTTACCAAACCCTCCGTTAAGAAGAGAATGAAGAAGGTAAAGGCAATACGGCGCGCACAGCGCACCATTGCTGAACAGGAATAAGCAACAAAACCCGCTTTACGGCGGGTTTTGTGTTTACAGGCAGAAAACTCCCCCCTTTTCGACTATCCCACCTCAGTCTAAAAAGCGTCGGTTCTCCTGTACTTTCCTAATGGCGTCAGGATGCGGGGCTTGCTTCTTCGGTTTTCGCCTGCGCCTTGATATCCTGCACTTCTTTGCGGATTTCCTGGGCCTTTTTCTTCAGTTCGTTCATTTGCTTTCGGACCCTCGTTCCGGCTGATTTGTTGCCTTTGTCGTAGAACTTGACAAAGTCCTTCTCGAAACTGTCCACGAGGTCCCGCAATTCCTGCAGTCTGCTCATCTATGCCTCCTGTTGGTTGGTTATGAATCGCGAAGTCTTCTGCTTCGCTGTTGGTTTATTTCTTTGTTCTTCGCAACATTCTAAAATACTCTTTCCGCAAGCTGTCCACCAGTTCCTCTCGTCTATCGTAAAGACGTCGTACCTTGCGGGGTTTTCTCTTTGCAAGGGCATACGATGTCATGATTGGCATCGCAATGGTCGAGTCAACGTACGCAACAACAGTGTCCGGCAATCTATCGGGGTCAACTTTTCCCCAGCTTACGGCTTCCGACGGTGTTGCGCCTGAAAGGCCCCCGGTATCAGGCCGCGCATCGGTAACTTGAAGGAAGAAATCATGTCCTTTTTCATTGATTTTCAAAACTTCCTGAATCTGCGGCTCGGTTTGTAGAATGAAATTCTTGGGAGATCCACCTCCAAAAATCAAGACGCCGCTCTTGCCCCCCCTTCGTTTTGCATCGAGAACAATGGCTGCAGTTTCGTTGACATCAAGCAGAGGGTCAATTCGCGTAGCATTACCCGATAGCTCAATTTCGGCGATATTCATCCCGATGGAACTATCTCCGGGAGAAGATGTATATACAGGAACAGCACAGCGATACGCAGTAGCCAGTACGCTCGCATGCTTAATCCCTAAAATCTTCTCACGTTCGGCAATGTACCGACCGAGCCTGTAGTGAAGCTCTGCTGTGCCCATTTCCTTTTGAAATTCCTGATACCTGATGATTTTCCTGAAATACTCATCTGTACTCAGCAAAACGTCATAATCAAAGAGAACGTCGTAAATCCGGACAACGCCTTCTTTTCTCAAGACTCTATCATCAATGAACGGGTTACCGCGATGGAGGCTTTTTCCGATTGCAAAATGCGTGTCGTGGTAGAGATTTGCGCCGGTGCTTACAATCCAATCAACGAATCCCGCTTTGATAAGAGGAACAATGCATGAACCTCCCAAGCCTGCAGGCGTAAGGGCTCCAGTCAAACTCATTCCAATTGTGACATCGGGCTCAAGCATTCTTTTGGCGAAGAGATTGCACGCCTCACGAAGTCTTCCTGCATTATACGCTTGGAAATAGGTATCGACAAGTTCATCCACCCGAACATTCTTCGGAATGGGAGCGGGAACAATCTTCTTTCCGCTCAAGAACTTGCTCTTACGAGATTTCATTGAAATAAAATGTTTAGATGATTTATCTAAGTTTCATTGGGAGAAATATACGAATTCAGCAAAAGAATGCAAGGAATTTCTGCAAATTTAGAAGATTCTCGCATTCGCAAAACGAGTGCCTATTTGTTGTTCCAAATCCATGTTCCAAGCGGGAGCTTCAGCAAACAAAATCACGATTATGTGGAAATATCACTTGACAAATGATCAACCTCTTCTTATTTTTATTTAGACTAATTATAAATAAGGACCTGAATGGACACTCAAGCGGCTCACGAAATTCTTACCAAACATCTCAAATCGAATGGTAAGCTTCGGGCAACGCCGGAACGGTTTGCAGTTCTTGACGCTGTCCTTCAAAGCCAAGGACACTTCGATGTAGAGGCGCTGTACTATCGGCTCATTTCGAACGGAGTGAAGGTTTCGAAGGCAACTGTGTACAATACGCTTGAACTGTTGCAGGAGTGCGGTCTGGTTTCGAAATACAGATTCGCGGAAAACACATCACGGTACGAAAAAGCGTTCGGACGCCCTCATCATCACCATATGATCTGCCTGAACTGCGGTGATATCATCGAATTTACAAGCGACCGGCTTGAACGGATTCAGGAAGAAATGGCGCACGGCAAGGGGTTTGAAATTCAGAGTACGACAATTCAGATTTTTGGCACATGCGCCAAATGCACGAAGAAGGTTTGAAGATATCATGCACCACAATACCCATCTTTCACTGACAGATGTTCCGATCGGACAGCGAGTCCGGATTCGGCAACTGAATTCGCAACCCGATTTCTGCATGCGGCTTCGCGAGATGGGCTTTTGCGAGAATGCAGTTGTTCGCTGTGTCAGCAAAGGGAGCGGCACAATAATATGCGAAGTTTGCAACACACGTATCGGGCTCAATCAGCTTGTTGCAAGCTCGATTGTGGTTTCATCATTCGAATAATATGAACGAAGTAACTCTCAACACGTTAACTCCCGGAGAACGCGGCACGATTGCCCGGATAACCACCAGGACTTCAAGCGTCCGCCAGCGACTTATGGAAATGGGACTGACCAAAGGAACACCAATCGAGTTGATTCGGTATGCCCCGATGGGCGATCCGATTGAGGTTAGGGTAAAGGGATACCGTCTTTCCCTGCGAAAGCGTGAAGCCGAGACAGTACTGGTCCACAAGGAACCGTCATGACATTTGAAACCGTCAAACAGGTTCGTGTGCGATACGTTGCCCTCATCGGCAATCCGAATTGCGGAAAAACCACCCTGTTCAATGCGCTTACCGGTTTGCGACAGAAGGTCGGGAATTATCCCGGCGTGACGGTCGAGAAGAAAGAGGGGCGTCTTACGTTCGCCGACAATTCCGAAGCAACGCTTCTTGATTTGCCGGGCACTTACAGCCTGAATGCCACGTCGCCCGATGAGAAAATCGCAACAGACGTCCTCCTCGGTCGCGCCGATCACACACAAACTCCCGATGTGATCGTCTGTGTCGTCGATGCAAGCAACATCGAACGGAACCTCTATCTTGCAAGCCAGATTCTTGACAGGCACATTCCGGTGATTGTTGCGTTGAATATGGTTGATGTTGCCGGGGAAGCCGGCATCGAAGTAAGCGTAAAGATGCTGGAACAGGAACTCGGAGTCCCTATTGTTGCAACGATCGCGAACAAAGGAATCGGCATCAGCGAACTGAAAGAGGCCATCGCGAATGCCCAATTCCGAAGAGCAAAAAAGCGGCTGTGGCTTATGCCCGCCCTCGTTGAAGAAGAATGCGGTGAACTCGCTGGATTGCTGCAACAACACCACAAGTTAAATGAAAACGCAGCATTTGAAGAAGCCCTGGCTCTCCTTACCTCTCCCGAAGCCCTTGAAGAACACCGCGACCGGTTTGCGCCGGAACTTCTCGCCCACGTGAAGAAAGAT
The DNA here is from genome assembly GCA_019637975.1 of Bacteroidota bacterium. NCBI lineage: Bacteria > Pseudomonadati > Bacteroidota > Bacteroidota bacterium. Next base: position 83,071 of record JAHBUR010000013.1, read on the forward strand.
CATGAGCGGCTCGACTTTATGGGAATCGACCGTCTGTCCGTTGTTGTCGAGGCTCGCTACGAATGGATCAAGAGTGTGTGCGGGAAAGCAGTAACCCAGGCTCAGACTACTGCAATCAGCACAAGCGACAAGCTCGACCGCGTGTTTACTCATAGAATATGGGGCTTCATCATTTTTGTCGGGCTGATGGCGCTGATTTTCCAGACGATCTTTGCCTGGGCAACTGTTCCGATGGATCTTATCGGAGAAGGATTTGATTGGATTGGCAGTGAGATTCAGGAAACAATGCCTGCCGGCGACCTGCAAGATCTTCTGGTGAATGGCGGACTCGCGGGCGTTGCAGCCGTTGTAACATTCCTGCCGCAGATTCTCTTTCTCTTCCTGTTTCTCGGGCTTTTGGAAGATACAGGCTACATGGCGAGAGCTGCATTCATTATGGACAGGCTCATGAGCAAAGTCGGGCTGCACGGCAAGTCATTCATTCCCATGCTCAGTTCATTCGCCTGCGCAATTCCCGGCATCATGGCAACCCGAACCATTGAAAGCCCGAAAGATCGTCTCGTCACAATGCTTGTCTCACCGCTGGTCAGTTGCAGTGCACGGTTGCCGGTGTATGCCCTGCTGATTGCGGCATTCATCCCTCATGACCATGTGTTGGGTTTTCTTTCGCTTCCGGCATTGACTCTGCTTTCCATGTATTTGCTCGGGCTTGTGATGGCTCTCAGTATGGCATGGTTGTTCAAGAAGACATTGCTTCGCGGGGCGGCGCCGCTCTTTATCATGGAACTTCCGCCCTACAAGTTGCCTTCGCTGAAATCGGTTCTGCTGCAAATGTGGGAGCGGTCGAAACTGTTTTTGAAAAACGCCGGCACAATCATCCTCGGCGTGTCAATCATTCTCTGGTTCCTCGCAACATATCCGAGGGTTGAAGGAGTCACGCCCGCCGAACAATTGCAGCACAGTTTTGTGGGAAAGGCGGGACAACTGATTGAACCGGTTATCAAGCCGTTGGGATTTGATTGGAAGATTGGAATAGGAATCATTGCGTCGCTGCTCCAGCGCGAAGTGTTCGTGAGTACGATGGGAACAATCTACAACATCCAAAACTCCGACGACGAATCCCTCTCACTCCAACAACAAATGAAAGCCGACATTGATCCCGCAACGGGCCTTCCGGTGTGGACTGCCCTCACGGCAATTTGCGTGATGATATACTACGTTCTCGCAATGCAATGCATGTCGACGCTTGCCGTGTTGAAGCGGGAAACCAACTCGTGGAAGTGGCCGCTGTTCCAACTCGGCTATATGACGGCCCTTGCGTATGCGGTAACGTTTGTCGTGTACAGAGTCGGTTTGCTTTTGGGATTCGGAGTATAAGATGGATTGGCAACAACTTACATCGCTGATGATCGTAGCAACAACAGCATTCCTTCTCGTCCGTCATGAGATGCGGAAACGGCAGCAGGCGAAACAGAGAGCATGCGGACAGAGTTGCTCGTGTTCATCGGATGTCTTAGAAAAAATCAAGGCTGAAATTGCCGCTGGGCAACAGCGTAGCGCGTAGCGCTTTTCATCAACAAAAAAGCGTGCTCATCATACCTTTGGCGAGGAAATGAGCACGCTCTACAGAAAAGGTCATCACATCCGCGGATGTGCATTCCTTTCGTCTTCAATATAAAGAAGGTGTTTGGGGATGTCAAGGAAACGGCTGTGATGACCCGAAGTATCCGTTTATCACATTCCTTGGGAGGGAACATCAATGAAACACCTTCTTCTACCGCTCTTTCTCACCGTGCTGTTGATAATCTCAACACGAGCTCAAACCGCGGAAGTTCCGGACACCGCAAGCACATCGTACGAGTTGCCGCAAGTGGATGTCATCGGGCGAAAGCCGGGATTGCTCGATCGCGTTCCCGGTTCTGCAAACATCATCACACCGGCAAATCTCCGGCGGCTTGCGCCCATCAACGGAAACGAAATTCTGCGCACAATTACCGGACTTCATGCCGTTGACGAAGAGGGCGTCGGGCTCCGGCTGAATCTCGGCGTCCGCGGGCTCAATCCCGACCGCAGCCGCAACTTGTTGATGCTTGAAGATGGAGTGCCCATTGCGCTTGCTCCGTACGGCGAACCTGAAATGTACTACACTCCTTCCATTGACAGGATGGCGCGACTTGAAGTGCTGAAAGGAAGCGGCTCGATTCTCTTCGGCCCTCAGACAATCGGCGGCGTTATCAACTACATTACCGCCGACCCGCCGGCTGAGCCCTCCGGCAGCCTGAATACGCGCATCGGCAACGACGGTTTCTTTACAACACTGTTGAAATACGGAACAACCTCCGGCAATGTCGGAGCGCAGATAAATCTGTTGCGAAGACAAGCTGATAATCTTGTAACAACGCGCTTCCGTATCAGCGATCTCTCCACAAAGCTCAAGTTCATTCTCGGCGAGCAATCGGTGTTAGGCGTGAAACTCTCCGCATACGACGAGAGTTCGAATTCCACCTACGTCGGGCTGACCCAGACGATGTATGACAACGGGGATTACTTCACGAACGTTGCTCCGGACGATGAGCTGAATATCCGGCGGTACTCCGCCAACGCAACGTATGACTACGTCTTCGCGCCGGGCATCAGTCTCCGCACAACCGTGTTCGGCTACACCACAACGCGCAACTGGCGCCGGCAGGAGTTTGGACGGACAGGCACAACAACAAATCGCACAGGTGTTGTTCACGGAGACACGACCGTTCCGGGAGGCGCTCTCTACATGCGCAATCAAACCGGAAATCGCAACCGCCAGTTTGAAGTGGCAGGCATCGAACCACGTTTCTCAATGACTCATCAACTCGCGGGCGTCAGGAATGAACTCGATCTCGGATTCCGATTCTTGTATGAGAGGGCTTTTGAGCAGCTTGTTCTTGGCACGACGTTCAATTCATCCTCGGGCAATGTTCGTGATGATGAAATCAGAACAGGCTACGCCCGGAGCGCTTTTGTTCAAAACAGAACATACATTACCGACAGACTTGTTGTAAGTCCCGGCATTCGTCTCGAATCATTCTCCTACGACCGGCATATCATGCGGGGGCAGTTTAGCGGAGCTGTGAGAGATACGAATCTCGTCGCCGGAAACAACTTGGTGCAGTTGATTCCCGGTTTGGGCATCAGCTATCAGATAAGTGAAGGCTCATCGGTGTTTGCAGGGGTTCACCGTGGATTTGCCCCGCCCCGTGTCAAAGACGCTGTGACCAGCGCGGGCGAAGCCCTCAATCTCAATGCGGAGCTGAGTTGGAACTACGAACTCGGTACACGCCTGACTCCTTCGGAAGGTGTTGCGATCGAGCTGACCGGGTTTTTCCTCGATTTCTCCAACCAGATCATTCCTGTTTCCCAATCATCCGGCGGCACCGGTACGGGGCTTGTTAACGGCGGCCGCAGCAAACATATCGGGGCCGAAGCGGGATTCACGATTGATGCGGGACGACTGCTTGATTCGGACTATTCCGTCATCTTCAACACCAATGCAACATACGTCCGCGCAACATTCAGCGCCGACAGATTTCTCACCCAGTCGGGCACACAGGTAAATGTGAAGGGGAACTCGCTTCCGTACGCGCCCAAGTGGTTTGTTTCAACCTCGCTGGCATTCGTTGCTCCGTTTGGCGGTTCCATTCAACTCACAGGCAATTTTGTCGACAAACAGTTCTCGGATGAGTTCAATACGGTTGCGGCATCCGCCAACGGGTTGACCGGTGTGATTCCTGCACATTTCCTTTTCGATATCTCGGCGAGATACGGGATTGAGGCTCTCAATTCAGCGTTCTCCTTGTCAATCAAGAATCTCTTTGACAAGAGGTACATGGCCTCGCGCAGACCGGAAGGAATCAAAGTCGGTTTGCCGAGATTTGTCACCGCGGGCCTTGAGATAGGGCTGTAACCCAACACAAAGAAACGAAAAAGGAGCAGTAGTAGTGTCATGCGTAGGACATCATATTCTCTACATTCAGCGCTCGTCGCTGCCGTAATTTTCACTTTTGCGCATTTGCCGGGAATCGGCCACGCTTCACGTCCATTCGTTACAGAAGACGCCGGTGTCGCGGGAAGGAAAGTGTTGCAACTTGAGACAAGTTGGGATTACATCAAATGGAACAACTTCGACAAGGAACACGTTTTAACCCTCGTTCCGATTGTTGGAATTGGGGATGAAGCAGAAATTTCCGTTGAACTTCCGCTGATGTTTCATCGTCACGGCGCATCGGGAGGAGCCTCGGGAATCGGGGACATCAACATCGTCACAAAAATTCTTCTCGCTGAAGAAAGTGATGTGTTTCCCGCGGCAGCTCTGAAGACGATATTGAAAACAACAACCGGACACGCTGAGCGAGGCTTGGGGACGGGAGCGTTGGACTACAGTGTGGTCGGCGTTGCATCAAAACAGTTAAGTTCCCTCATACTGCACGGTATGTTCGGCTACACATTTGTAGGAACGAACGGGGATCCATCAATTCGCAACATTCTTCTTTATGGTATTGCCGCCGGGTACGCACTTACGGATTATGCGAGCCTCGTTGCAGAGTATGCGGGCAACCGCCATCCCGACAGGTCGGCCGACGTTCATCCGCACAGCATAATGGTTGGCGCTACGTACCGGCTTTCGGATGAGGTAACGATTGATGCGTCATCACGATTCGGCACGACAACGGCAGCCGCCGCGTGGAACACAGCAATCGGCCTGACCGTGACGCTATGATGTAAACCTGCCGCGGCAGGAAAGTCATCTTCCTGCAAAATCGGAGGCAGGCTGTTGATTATTCCTGCAGAATTGATTACCAAATGGAGGGAGCAGAGTAGATTGCTGCTCCCCGCATTATCCCCGTTTCAACACAAGTCGATCATCAAACCGGAGTGTACTATGTCAGCAGCACGAATCATTTCACTTGCGTCCTTGGTTCTTTGCTTTCCCGTTTCCGGATGGGGAGGGGAAATTGAACCGCCGTTGCGCGAAAAACTCGCAAGCGTATCGGATAACGAGCTTGTTTCTGTTGTTGTTCGCCTTCGTGACCGTGTCGATATTCAAGCGCTGGACGCTTCTCTCAAGCAACGAAACGCAACTCGTCAACAGCGCAATTTTGAAGTGACTACCGCCTTGCAACAGAAGGCGTCTGAAACGCAGGGCCCCCTTCTTGTATTCCTCGCGGAAGAAGTCGCGAGCCAGCGGGTTGCATTCTACGAGAACTTCTGGATCGATAATCTTATCCACGTCACTGCATTGCGACAAGCGATTGAGGCCATTGCCGACCGGCCTGATGTGGAGATTGTATTTCTGGAACCGGAAGTGATGTTCGATGGATTGATGGAATTTCAGGAAACAGGCAATCGTGTTGCGTCATCTGAACCGGGTCTTCGGGTTGTGAACGCCCCGGCGCTTTGGCGCGCTGGCATTACCGGCAAGGGCCGATTAGTGATGAACATCGATACCGGCGTGAACGGCAATCACGTGGCGCTTTCAACACGCTGGCGCGGCACGTTGCCCGGCGTTCAGCCGCAACACGCGTGGTACGGCAGCGGATCATTTCCGAACGATTCCGACAGTCCGGGCCACGGCACGCACACGATGGGAATCATGACAGGCTACAACCCCGCAACCGCTGACACTGTTGGCGTTGCGCCCGGTGCATATTGGATCGCGGGGTCCAGTCCGTACACAGGGGCGTTTCAGTGGGCGGTGAACCCTGACGGCAACCCGAACACAGTTGAAGATGTTCCCGATGTTGTCAACTGTTCGTGGTATACAAGCGGCACGGACTTGTGTTCAGGAGGCACGAATTATTGGAGCTTGATGGATAACGTCGAAGCTGCAGGCGCCGTTGTGATTTGGTCGGCAGGAAATTGCGGCCCGAGTGGATCTGCCGGCAATTGCACGGGCGGCGCATCGCCCGGACCGTATATGACGATTACCCCGCCGAAGAATCGCGTGACGACACCCGTGAACGCGTTTGCAGTCGGTTCGGTGGATGGGAACAGCGCGCAACTCACGATTGCAGGGTCCAGCAGCCGCGGCCCCTCGGCGTGCGACACAACCCAAATCAAGCCGGAAGTTGTTGCGCCCGGCGTAAGCGTCCGTTCCACTATTGCCAACGGCGGCTACGGGAATTCCAGCGGCACGTCAATGGCGGCGCCGCATGTGTCGGGAACGGTTGCATTGCTCAGGCAAGTGAATCCCAACGCCGATGCCGACCAGATCAAGTATGCGATCATGAACAACGCCCGCGATCTTGGTGCGCCTGGTGAAGATAACACGTACGGCAACGGAGTGATCAACGCGCTTGCGGCTGCGGAAGCAATTTCGCCGTTCAGAATCTCCGGCATCGTTCGCAGCGTAGCAACAAATCAGCCGATTGAGTTTGCAAGCGTCGAGATCATCCAGACATTTCAACACAGACAAACGGACGCCTCAGGTTCGTACAGTTTCGGTGCGTTGAAGGATACCGTTCAGATTCGTTTTTCCGCATTCGGGCATTATGATACAACAATGCCGCGCATTCTGGTTGCCAATACGCCGGAAATACTGAACGTCAGCCTGACTCCGCTTCCGGTCGCCGCAATTTCCGGAAACGTTACGGACTCAATTTCGGCGGCGGGAATTATTGCCCGCATACATGCCTACGCGCAGGGAGATCCTTCTGCACATCCTACTTCAAGCACCACGAGCCAGTCAAACGGATCATACACAATGAACGGGCCGATCGGCACATACAGAGTCGAGGTGTTACCGTCAGCGCCTTACGTGGACAACGTCACGACGCAGGATGTTGTGCTCGATGTCGGCGGGGCGACGGTGAACTATCGGCTGCTTCAGGCCGAGGTACTTCTTGTTGACGACGACGGATCTGCCACTCTTGAGACGGCATATCAATCGTCGCTCGGACGAATCGGCAAGCGCTTCAGAACCTTCGGTCTGGCCGATAGCGGCGGCGCGCTCGGCGGCGTGCTTGCCTCGTTTACCCTCCGCCCTGTTGTCGTATGGTTCACGGGGGCCGATTCAACCAATGCCCTTACCTATCCTGAAAAGCTCGTCGTTCTCAATCATCTGAATGCCGGAGGGCAGGCTGTGTTGACGGGACAGAACATCGCTCAGTTTGCTGCGATGAATGACACGCTTCTTGAAGGATATCTCGGCATCCGTTTCAACGGCAACTCCACCGCCATTTCGCTGCGCGGGTTTGCGGGAGATGTTATCGGTAACGGCGTGAACTATCTGATTACCGGCGGCCCGGGCCCCCAAACATCGAAGGATATTATCAGCCTCGTACCGGGCAGCGTCGGAACGCCGACACCGACTCTGTACTATGCTGTAGGAACCGACAGCTCCAACTTTGCAGGCGTTCGAGTTGCCGGTCCGGGCAATGCATGGGCGGTTGCCTACTTTGCCATCGGTATCGAAGGATTTCCCGAGGCACGGCAGGATACGTTTCTCCTGAGAAGTTTGCGGTACTTCACTCAACTCGTTTCCGGCGTTCAGCCGATTGCCAACTCGGGCGTACCGGGCGAATACAGGCTGGCGCAGAATTATCCGAATCCTTTCAATCCGACCACAACGATCGAATTTGATTTGCCGTCGGGAGCCGACGCGGAGCCGACTTCGCTGAGGATTTTCGACGTGCTGGGACGGGATGTGCAGACCCTCGTCAACGAGAAGCTGTCGCCCGGGACATACAGAACGCAGTTTGAAACAGCGGGCCTCTCCAGCGGAATCTACTTCTACCGGCTGCAGTCTGGCAGATTTGTTGAGACGCGAAAAATGTTATTGTTGAGGTAATGTCACATACGCTGTATCATGCAAAGCCTCCCGACGCCGGGGAGGCTTTTGTGTTTTCCCTTGCTTCTGCGCGTATTTATTCTTATAAACAGTAGAGAATCTCGGAGTCTCGCGTAATTTTTTTCTCACCGATTATCTCAGAATCACATTCCCCTCGGGATCAACATTAATCAATAAAACGGAGGATACTCCATGCGTATGCACTACCTTTTCTTATTGTGCGGATTGGTCTTGGTGTCACACATCGCACTGGCACAAGACAATCCCATGCTGGATACACCGGTTCCCCTCTCCGGTCAGATGGGACCCTCGGTGGGGACCACAAACATCAATGTCATTACCTCCCCTGAGGGGTTCGACAATTTCGATCTCGGGACGACGAACGCGGAGCCACACGCAGTGTCCAATCCCGTTAACCCCCTTTGGTTCTTCACCGCGTTCAACCCGACCGGAAACTTCCAATCATGGCATACGGAAGACGGTATCAACTGGGCAATCAACAATCCGCCGTGGCCGAACAACGCAGGCGACCCGGTTGCAGCGTATGACAGTCTCGGTAACCTTTACTATGAGGTCATGAAAAGCCCGATCACCGGCTGTTGGGTTTCCAAGTCAACCAACAATGGCCAGACGTGGGGTACGCCGGTTACAGCTATTGCGGGCAACGACAAGAACTGGATTGCCGCCGACCAGACGATGGGGCCGTTTGCCAACTACGTGTACACCACAATGACCAACAGCGGAACCGGCAACTTTATGCGATCAACAGATCTGGGCACCACGTGGGATGCCCAGCGGTCGTTCAGTCCTCATTCGCTGCCCGGCATGATGGTTGCCGTCGGGCCGAACGTGTTAAGCCCGATTGATACATCAGGTGGATGCGTGTATGTTGTTACTCATTCAGGAACCAACGCTGCGGGCATCTACACATTTTTTGTTTCGAGAGATGGCGGAGCGAACTTCGTACAGAAATCCCAACAACAGTTCTCGAACCTTATTGGGACGGAACTCTCAGGGCGATCAACCGTTCAGGGCATGCGTTGTCGGCCGTACCCGATGATTGCAGCAGATAATAGCTTTGGCCCCCATCGCGGACGGTTGTATCTCGTGTACGCATCGAACAATCCGGCTGGCAACGGCAACAGGTCGGATATTTTCCTGCGCTATTCGACCGATCAGGGTGGGACGTGGTCAACGCCAAGGGTTGTCAATGACGATCCGAATTCGGAAAACAACTTCCAGTTCCATCCGGCAATTTGGTGCGACAAGGAAACAGGAAGGCTCTATATTAAGTTCTACGACACGCGTCTCATACCCACAAGGGACAGTATGGATGTGTATGCGACATATACCGACGATGGCGGGAACACCTTTGCGCCGAATCAACGGCTCACAACCCGGTCGTTCAGAATCAACATCACGGGTGCCGCCGGCCCGACATATCGCGGCGATTACGATGCTATCACGTCCAACCGCTTTGCGTCGATGGCTGTGTGGACGGATTTCCGCAATGCCCCCAGCCCGAACTATACCGGCATGACGGCATACTTCCCCGACTTTGCAATGCTTGTCAGATCGAACCGTGATACGCTGAAGTTTGTGGACAGTACAACCGCCGTGCTGAAAGTGCCTGCCGTGAAGTTGTACACGTATGGTGTGAAGTTCACGGCAACGGTTTCACCGGCCGCGCCGTTTGAACTGACGTTCCCGAACGGCGACTCGCTTGCGAGTGTGCCGGATTCTCTCATTCTGAAAATCAAAACCAACGGCGTCACAACCGGCAACTACACGATAACCGTAACCGGTCGCGGGCCGAACGGGACACCGGCACACCGGCGTACCATTCCAATTCGCGTCCAGTTCATCCCCAACACGGTCGCGGTGTTGCAGCCTAACGGAGGGGAAATCTGGGTACAAAGCCAATCACGGGAAATCAACTGGACGAAGGCGGGAGATGTTACCAACGTACGCGTCGAGTACTCCACAAACAACGGATCGGCCTGGACGCTCATCAATGCAAGCGCGCCCGGAACATCGTTGAACTGGACCGTACCGTCAACCCCCACAACGCAAGCGCTCGTGCGTGTTGCCTGGGTGGATAGCGTCAATACCGTGCAAGACCAGAGCGATGCGCCCTTCACGATTTCAGCGCCGGCTGCCGTGATTTCGACAGCGCCGGATTCGTTGCGCGCCATTGTGCAGGCGGGCAACAATTTCGGGTTCGACACGCTGCGCATCACAAACAGCGGAACTATCTCGCTCAACTGGTCAACCACCGGAACGGCTTGGGCAAACGGCTTCCCGGCAAGCGGCACGGTTACGGCGGGGGCAACAAATGCGGCGCCCGTCCGGTTTAGCTCGGCAGGATTGATAGGCGGAACCTACTGGGGCAACCTCGCAGTTTCGAGCAACGATCCATTCAACCCTTCAGTGAATGTTCCGATGCGGCTTACCGTGGTGGGCACGGCCCAGATTACCGTGGTGCCGGCCGACACACTCAATTTTGGTCCGGTACTTATCGGCACAACCGATACGCTTGCCGTCAAGGTATATAACGTTGGCACCGACACGCTGCGCGGCACATCCAACGTCATCCCGATCGGGCGGTTTGCCTCGATTACCCCGAGCTTCAAAGTTGCTCCGAACGATTCCGGGGTTGTTCGCGTGATCTTCATTCCGCTCGATTCGACAACCAACTACCAGTCAACGCTGCGGGTGGTCAGCAACGATCCCGACCCGTCACGCGACACGGTGTTTGTGATATTGCGAGGCAGGGGCACAAGTACAACTTCCGTGCGCATAACCTCGCACGACATTGTGCCCGAGAGATTCCTGCTTGAGCAGAATTACCCGAATCCCTTCAACCCTTCGACAACGATCCGGTTCGGCATACCGGCAGGAGTTTCCGGCTCCGAGCCTGCTATCCTGACCGTGTATGATGTGGTGGGACGTGAAGTGGCAACACTGGTGAGCGAGAAGCTCTCGCCCGGCACCTACAGCGTGCAATTTGAAACACACGGACTTTCCAGCGGCATTTACTTCTACCGCCTCACCGCCGGCAAGTTCATGGACACGAAGAAGATGATTTTGACGAAGTAATTTCGTCGGATGAACTACAAAGCCCCGCCCTGTGCGGGGCTTTCTATTTTGAGACGACTACCCGCCAACGGAAAACAGCCGATTGCCGACCGCTAAACTCCATTTGACTTTACCAACGTTTTGCCATACCTTGCCCCACCGCTTTTGCACGGAAGTGTATTGAATAACCGGCCGATTTGTTAGATCGAAGATGAACTGTGTTTTCACACCGATTCTTGGTGGATAGACGAATGCCTTGGTTGCGGCAGTCAGCCGCAATCGCACGCTAAAACAACATAATGAAGGGAGTTACGCCATGTGTTCTCCAGTCTCGTCTGTTCTTCAGCGCCAGCCGGTTGTGCTTCGTGCAATGCGCTTCATGGGCCTTCTTCTTGCGGGGGCCTTTGTTTCTTCCGTGTCCTTCAGCCAAATCCCGAACGCGGGCTTTGAGCTCTGGGAGATGGATCCCGACAGCAACTACAATCCCGTAGGCTGGCAAACGACGAACAGCCACCCTCTTGTGAACGTCGAGCCGTATTCGCCCGGCTGTCAGGGCAGTTTCGCAATGAAAGTGAAGACGGTGAACGCCGGGTTCCCGTTCGCGGGAATGGCGTTTCTTGAGACTGCATTCAACTTCACCGAGCGGCCGACAAACATCTCGGTCTGTTACCGCGCCACTATCATGCCCGGCGATCAGGCATACATTATCGTGGGCTTGATGCGCGGCGACAGTGTTGTTGCGCTGCAGGACAGTTGCACCTTCAGGATAGATGCAACATCCAATCAATTTACCACGCGGACATTCCCGCTCGTCATCACCGCCAACCTTGTGCCGGATTCGCTGGTCGTCATCGTCGCGTCGGGGCTTGGATTCGGACAGGTGGGGACGGAACTGATTGTTGATGAATTCGCCTTCGGGTTCGGTCCTGCAAGCGTCCCGGCGAACGAGCCCGTTCCCGTTTCCTTCGCGCTGCTTCAAAACCACCCGAACCCATTCAACCCGTCAACCACGATTGATTATGATATTGCAAAAGCGGGCAACGTGGAGCTGCATGTGTATGATCTCCTCGGCCGTCATGTTGCAGAGCTGCTGAGCGGCGAGCAGACTCCGGGACGACATTCCGTTGTATGGGACGGCACAGACGACGAAGGACAGCAGGTTTCAGGCGGCGTGTATTTCTACCGTTTGTCCGTGCAGACTCCTTCGAGGCAGGCCGGCGCATACACCGAAACGAAGAAGCTCACGCTTCTCAAGTAAACGGCCGGACAACTTCCCGACCGCTGATTGCCGACAGCCGACTGCCATTTTCTTTTGACTTTCCCCGTGTTTCGCGCTACCTTTCCAGAGCGCCGTTGGGGGAGATTGGCCTTTCGCGTGAGACGGCAAAGCATCAAGAGCATCTACAGCGCAAGTAAACGACATACGTCGTGATTTGTCCACCCGGTGGTATAAAAGGCGACATAGTGTTGTGAATGCAGTGGTTAAGCGCCATTGCAGGTCAATGTATGAATGATAAATCCCACATAATTGAAATTGAAAGCGACTCAAGTGTCGGTACGTTCTACACCGTCGACACGAAGTTGCTTACTTGTACTTGCCCCTTTTTCTTGCGGGATCTTTCGACTCTCCCCTTGGATGATCCTCAAAGACTGTGCAAACATCTTACGCAAGCGTTGGTCAGAACTGGAATTCCGGAGATCCTATCGCAGTATGCCAAGGATATTCAGTGGTTCGCTCAACAGAAAGCTCGCTTTTCAGTCAAGGACTCCATCGGCAAGACTAAGAAACTGGCGCTCCCTGTTGGCGCTGTGCAGACCACAAATGTTAGCAGAAAGCGAAAGTACTGTTACGTGGAAGGTTCGGCAGCTGGTAAGAAACTTTCTGCGGCGATACCATTGACTGGAGGAATGGTCAGCTACACCATCGGTAACTTTCATGCGAGTTACGATACACAGTCACAGGAGAGTTCAATTCCAGTCGCATATCGGCACATGGAACAGGCGATAATCACTTGGATTGTAGTCGAGTACAACAAGGCAAAAAGGGATTCTGCGCCGCCCGCTGTGCCAAAGGAGGTAGAGTTAGAGTACACTGCAATCGAAAAGGAGTTTCCAGAGGAGAGCGTCAAGACGATTTCACTCGAGAACAAGAAGGGGCTAATTCAGTTTTTCGAAGTCGTCGACAACTTCGAGGAGGAAGAGTACTTTCATCTTCGGGGACAGGTCGGGAGGGAATCGATTGAGGCAATCATAAAGAAAGGCAATTCTGGCATCCTGTTTAGCATCAATGGAACCAAGGTCTACACTTTTGACGTGGCGCCCACTAGGGAAGAATCTAATATTGATCTTTCTGAATTCGGCACGGCAACAACAACTCTTTCATCTGACCTATCCGACGGTTTCCCCAAAGGATATCGGTTCATTCAGAAAGCCGTACTGAAATGGCTTAAGGATGAGCATACTCGTATTGTTCGTTCATCATAAACACAAGAACCTGCAACGGCGCATAACAGAACCTATATTGAAAGGGCAGCGTAGGTAGGGTGTGGTGCACGTCCCGAGAAAAGCGATCGGGAGACTTTCATTGAATAGCAATTCAGGAACAACATGAGCACGCACGATCAGCGCATCGCACAAATGTCCTTCGCCTCGGTCTATCCGATGTATGTCGCAAAAGTGGAGAAGAAAGGCAGAACGAAGAAAGAGCTGCATCTGGTCATCGAGTGGTTAACAGGCTTCGATAACAAAAAGCTGCAGGAATTGATTAAGGCAAAAGTGACGTTTGAGGAATTCTTCCGGCGAGCGTCGCTAAACCCCAATGCACACCTCATCACCGGAGTCATCTGCGGGTATCGTGTGGAGGAGATCAAAGATCCGCTGACCCGACAGGCCAGGTATTTGGACAAGTTAGTGGATGAACTGGCGAAAGGCAGAAAAATGGAGAAGATTCTGCGCGGCTCGTAGAGTGGTGGAACGGTTCGGTTCACTACTCCCGTCCGGTGAATGCAATCTACTCCAGCACCACCGCAGTTCCGCTTGCGCTCACCATCAGCATGCTGCCGTTTGCGCCGATCGTTTCGTAATCGAGATCGACGCCGATGACCGCGTTTCCTCCCATCATCTGTGCCTGCTGGCTCATTTCCGCAATGGCAATGTCCTTTGCCTTGCGAAGTTCCTCCTCGTACGCCGCCGAGCGCCCGCCGACAATATCACGGATTCCGGCAAACAGGTCTTTGAACAGGTTTGCGCCCATGATCGCCTCGCCGCTCACAATGCCGATGTAGCGGGTGACTTTTCTTCCTTCAAGAACATTGGTTGTTACGACTAACATAGTTGCCTTCTTCGTTATGATGATTTCTTTTTAAACATCCGGTACAGGAACAGCAGCAGCATTGCGCCGGCTACCGACATGATGAAGCCTGCCGCCTGGCCTTCGGCGTACAAGTTCAGGAACTGGCCGAGGTACGTGGCAACAAACGAGCCGCCGATCCCTAACAGAATGGTGATAATCCAGCCGCCGGGATCTTTTGCCGGGCATGAGAAGTTTCGCAATCGCCCCGACAATAAGCCCGATGAAAATCGTCCAGAGAATACCCATGATGTACTCCTTTTTTAGATGTGGTGAAGAATGGATGAACGCAGCTACGTCGTCCGTATCAGCTTCCTGTACAGAATCCGGGTACTGACAACGAGTACAACAACAACAAGTACGGCTGCCACGAGAGGCACAAGAATAGCGAGCACAGAGAGCGTTACCGCTCCGCCCGCTTCGGCCGTTGAAACAACGGGATTGCCCAGTCCGCCGGTTGACATGGATGAACTCAGGCGCGTAACACCGGTGAACGCCTGCACCAATCCGGCGATTCCGCCGCCCGCGATGATTGCCAACGTCCATTGCAGGAACGGACTCATGCCGACAACAGACGAGGCCATTGCAATTGAGCCGGCCACAACCGCGGCAGGGGTTGCAATAACGTCGAGCAGATGATCAACCCACGGGATGTAATAGCCGGCAATTTCCACAACGGTTGCAACGCCGAATGCAATAAGAGCGGGAAGAGTTCCGACCCACTCAAAGCCGGAGGCGAGGGAGAGATGTCCGGCGTAGGAGGCAATGCTTATTGCCAGCAACGGAACAAACACACGAAAGCCGCAGGCCGCCGCAAGCGCAACGCCTACCAGAATGCTGACGACGGTCTCCGATTCCATAGCGCATCCGTTATCAAACGCTACTGAAGCGGTTGAGGAATCCTTTCTCAACTTCGGTCAGACTCGTCACGCCTTTTGCGTCGAGCTTTGCCATGATGCGGTCGTATTCCTCGCGGTTTATTTCATGCAAGCGATCGCGCTGTATTGCCTTCCAGCGCTGGACATCGCCAATGGAAGCGATCGGTTCGACAATCTGCCGCTGTAAGTGTTTGAGTTGCTCGGTGTGACGGAGAATCTTGATGTAGGCGAATCCGCCGACAAATCCGCCGAGATGGGCAAAATGGGCAATGCCGTCGCTCACGGCTCCGAACCCGCCGAACAGCGCGAGCAGCGTCATGATTGCAACCATGATGCGGACTTCGACCGGCAGAATCCCCCAAATAAACACTTTGTCACGCGGCCAGAACATTGCGTACGCAATCAGTACGCCGAACAACGCCCCGGATGCTCCGATGATTGGTGAGAAAGGATTGAATACAAGCGAGAGTACCGCCCCCATCAATCCGCTGACGAAGTAAAGGCCGAGAAAGTGCTTGCTGCCCAACTCGGTTTCAAGCCGCGGCCCGAAGAAGAACAAGCCGAGCATGTTGAACGCAATGTGCCAGAACCCGCTGATGTCGTGCAGGAACATGTACGTGACGATCGTCCACGGCCGGTTGAAAAAATCAAACGGCACGAATGCGAAGTACTGCAAGATCAGCGGGCGAAATACCGTCAGCACGTACACAACAACATTCGCAATAATAAGTCTCAAAACCCAGGGTGTGAGCATCTCGCAAAAGAAATATGAATGTTCAGATCATTTGGCGATGTCAATCGCCTTACGCGTTGCGAGGATCATTGCCTCCGCGCCGACGGGCAAGCCCGTTGCATGCTTCATCCACAAATCGGGAGCAAATGCCCCGAAGCGCGCCATCCGCTCGAACTCTGCTCCGAGATTCCCCTTTTCCTGTATCTTCTCATCAATCTGATGGGCGATCAAATGACCGAGCGGGTAGTCCGGCAGATACAGGAACGAGTGAATCATGTGTGAGTAAATGCCGAGCAACACAACATCCTTCTTGTTGAACACCGGCTCGTAGTACGAATTCCAGACGTCCTGAGCAATGCGCAGAGTCGCTTCTTTCAATTGCGCCGGCGTTGCATTCGGGTTTTCGTACATCCAATGCCAGACATCCATGTCCACCAGCGCGACGCCTGCAATTTCGTATGTTGCCCAGAAATCGTTGATGGTTTTGAGGGCTCTGCTTCTTGCATCCGGCTTGGCGAGGCCGAGTAATTCCAGATCTTTTGCTTGAAAGACGAATGCGAGCGCTTCGGTGAATGCCGTGTTCGGCACCCCGTTCAGCAGCCAATGGTCGATGAGGTTGAGGGAGAACGTCTGTTCGACGTTGTGTCCGAGTTCATGAATGGCAATGTTGAAGCCTTTGTAATTCATTCCCCCTTTCTCCACACGGGTTCGTAACGCCGCCGGTGCTGAACGCAGCTGCGCTCCCCAGGCGTGGCCGGAGCCGCGGGCAGGCTCGACGACAATGTTGTCGGCCAGCATCTTTGCGCGAGCGGCACTGAACCCGAGTCTCTGGAGAATATTCGGCATGTCCTTTTTGAACGCCAGAGCAGTAGGATATTTTTTAGTCACGATCTTGTCGAGCGCGGACTCGCTGTATGTGCTGCGCGGCCGGAAACCATTGTACCAGATATCGAACGGCTCAAGCGAACGCCGCAGCCGCTTTTCGATCAGAGTGGCGATTTCACGCACGAGAGGGGATGAAACAACATCCAACAACATCTTCCTTACTCGCTCTTCGGGGATCTCCCGTTCCTCGTCGAACTTGCGGGCGATATGTGTGGGAGTTGTGGGTGAGAATGGATCGGCTCTGCGGACTGCCTGATATGTTTTCAGCAGAACCTCATAACGCCGGTCGGGCTCCGGCGCATTGTCCACCCGCACAACCGGAGGTGGCGTTCCATCGGATTCCGACGCAGCGGCGCCCGTTACTTCGTTTGTAAATGGATTCCAGTCAACAGCAGAATTGTTCACTGCGACGGCGGGAATAGTCTGCGTAACAATCCGCTCCATTACTTTCTGAATAATCCTCTGCTTTTCAAGTCCCTTGTCGCCTTCAGCAAAATTCGCTTTGATTTCATCGCGGAGATTCCAATGGGAAAGCAACCGCAGGCCCTGCGGGAAGAGTCGCTCGCTCTTCTCGCTCAACACATTGTGCATGTAGATGTTATATTCTGCGATGTACCGGTCGGCTTCACCCGCCGCTTCGGCAATTGCCTGATTCACATCGGGCGGAATGCGTTTGGAGAATTTCTGCGCGAGACGCGCCTCGGCCCATTGCCTCCGGCTCCAATTCGTTCCCTCATTGAGTCGCTGTTCAAGAGTTGTAAGCGGGAAGTTCAGGAGAACAACGAAAGCAAGTTTGTTCGAGAAGAAATCCTCGACAACATGAGCTCTCGGATCGTATCCCGCAAACGCCTGGTCGTACGGTTGTATCGGACCGTAATCCAAATCCGACTGTCTGCGTAAGGCACGCGTAATCTCCAACATGTGTCCGTCCAATTGCTCCATCAGAAACTGGTAGCGGGCGAACATCGTGTCGAGTTCCGCTTGTGTGCCGGCGAAATGTTCCTTCACAAACGCTTCAAACGCTGCATTATCACCGTCTTCCTTGCGCCAGAGACTCGAAACCTGCCTCATCCCGCGCAAGAGGCGGACCCGTTCGGACTCTGCATATTTTTGACCGAGTTCAGCTTCAAGTTTTGCAAACGTCTCAGCGTGTTGCGCAAACATCATCTGCGTACATACAATAAGAGAAAAGCACAAAATCCATAATCGGCAAAGCATATTCCCTCCTTGATCAGCATCAGAATATGATCAGCTATTGGAACAATACTGCTGCGAACAAATGCAACATAGGTTTTTTGGTTGAGAGTTTCAATTCGCTGACCTCAGCGCGGTTTCCAATCAGGTACACGTCCCGGCGTCCACGGGGCTCCGGAACGTTCCATCGCCGCCTCGAGATTCTTGACATCCACCTCTATCAATGTTTTCAGTTTGGCGAGAACGGACGCAAATTCTCCGGCAGCAATATCATACCCGCGTGTGTGTGTTGCGGTCGGCGCTGAAGTTGACAGCCATTGGTCGTAGATAATTCCCATCACTCTGTCGCGGATAGCAGGAGGCACATCAACGCTGCGGGACTTTTTTGTATTGTCGCCGGTCAGTGCCAGCAGGATTTCCCTGCTCTTCGCGTCGATAGCCGTCACGTCGTCGCGAAGTGTCGGTGCTGCGCCCGGTGTATCGTGAAGGGCTTTCTTCCAGTAGGGGAGTTTGTTCCTGATTTCTCCGGCAACGCGTATTGCGCCGGTCATTGCCCGCTCGAGTTCTCCAACCTTGGCTTGAAATGCAAGAAGTGCCGCCCGATCCGCTGCAGGCAGCGACGGGGTGCCGAGTACAACACAGGTAAACGTCTGGGGACCGGCAAGCGGTGTCGTTACGCCATTCACTCTCTTTGCAATACTTACATTGTATGTGCCGGGAAGGGCAAGCACTCCCTGCTCGCCTTCATCAAACGGGTTGTCGCCCGGGCCGGAAAGATCCGTCGGTGATGTGGCCGCGTATCGAAGATCCCACGATAGCCTGGTGAATCCTGTCGAGTTCTTTCCGTTCAAACGGCGTACGATGTTGCCTTCCCGATCCGTTATTGTGAGGATGATTGCCGGCTCTTCCTCGGTATCCTCCGCACGCAACTCTTCCCACGAAGGGATGCGCGGAGTTCCGCCTTTCTTGATGATCTCCTTTTCCTCATCCTGGCGCGCCTTCTTTTTGGTTTTGTAGGCATCTTTCAAATAATAGGTGAACGTCGCGCCGAACGGGGGATTGTCGGCGGCAAAGTACGAATCTCCTTGAAACGCCTTTCCCTTCATACCGAGCGGGCGTGATTCAATATACATCAGCGCCTCCTTCGGCGTGAACAGCAGGGCCTCCTTTTCAAGATCCTGTATCGTGAGAGTTCGCAACGGAGTATAGTCGTCGAGAATGTAGAAGCCGCGTCCGAATGTGCCCAGCACTAAGTCGTTTTCCCGCCGCTGGATGGCGATGTCTCTCACGGCAATCGTCGGCACTCCGCCTTTCAACCGGGTCCATCTTGTTCCGCCGTCAATGGTAACGTAGACGCCGAATTCTGTTCCGGCAAAAAGAAGCTTCGGATTCACGTGATCTTCAACGACGGCATACACCGTACCGTTGGCGGGAAGATTGCTGCTGATGGATGTCCACGTCCGGCCTGCATCGACGCTTTTCAGAAGATACGGCTTGAAGTCGGCGTTCTTGTGATTGTCGAATGCAGCGTAGACTGTATTGGCATCATGCAGCGACGCTTCGAGGCGGCTCACGTAAGCCATCTCCGCAACGCCGGGAAACTTCTCGATCTTTCTCCATGTTGTGCCGCCGTTTTCCGTCACCTGAATCAGGCCGTCATCAGTCCCGGCATAGATCAGGCCTTCCTTTTTGGGAGATTCGGAAAGGGAAACGATATTGCCGAATTGTGATGTGGAAGAATTTTTTGCCACAGCGTCCATACTCCAGATTCTCTCCATGACGGGAAGCGTGTTGCGATCAATCTGCCGCGTCAGGTCACCGCTGATAGGAGTCCACGAATCACCCCGATCATCACTGCGAAACACTCGTTGCGCGGCAAAGTAGAGGCGCGTGTGCTTATGCGGACTGATGATAAGCGGCGAATCCCAGTTCCAGCGCAATGCCGGATCGCCTTTATCCTCTTTGGGTTGAATGCCGACCTGCTCGCCTGTTCTTCTGTCGAAGCGTACCAACACGCCGTATTGGGATTCGGAATAGACGATATTCGGATCTTCCGGATCGATACGAGTGAAGAAGCCGTCGCCGCTCGTTGTCACAAACCAATCTGAGTTGACGATCCCCGAAGAACTGATCGTGCGCGACGGGCCGCCGAGCGTGAAGTTATCCTGTGTGCCGCCGTACACAAAATAGAAGGGCTTGGAATTGTCAACTTCGACACGATAGAATTGCGTGACGGGCAGATTTGCCTTGAAGTTCCATGTCGCTGCACGATCGAAGCTTTCATATATCCCGCCGTCTCCGCCGACAATATAGTGATTCGTATTGTCGGGATTGATCCAGAAAGCGTGGTCGTCGACATGCCTGTTGCTGCCGCCGAGGTTGCTGAATGTCTTGCCTCCGTCGTTCGTCACTTTCAGAAATACATCCATCGAATACACCCGGTCGACCTCCTTCGGGTCGCAGAATAATTCGTTGTAGTATTGCGGACTTCCGCTTATGTAATCGCTCCGCTTTTCCCATGAGGCGCCGCGATTTGTCGAGCGATAGAAGCCCCCTTTCCGGTTCGGCAGTTCAATGATGGCATACAGGACATCGGGATTCACCGGCGAAATCGCAAGGCCGATGCGCCCGACGTCGCCCGTTGGCAAACCGCCGGCCAGTTTTTTCCAACTCTTTCCTGCATCTTCCGATTTGTAGATGGCGGATTCCGGTCCGCCGTTGATGAGTGTGAAGACGTGACGTCTTCGCTGATATGCTGCGGCGTACAGGACGTCCGGGTTGCGCGGATCCATCACAATATCGCTTACTCCGGTGTGTTTGCTGATAAAGAGGACGGAATCCCACGACGTGCCGCCATTTGTCGTTTTGAACAAACCGCGGTCGCCGCCGGGTCCCCACAGCGGCCCTTGAGCCGCAACATACACAATGTTCGAGTTGCGCGGATCGACGAGGATTTTGCCGATGTGCTCGGATTTCTTCAACCCCATATTCTTCCAACTCTTGCCGCCGTCATCCGAACGATACACGCCGTCGCCGTACGACACGCTGCGCTGGCTGTTGTTCTCGCCGGTTCCAACCCAGACAACGAAGGGGTTGTTGGGATCAATCGTGACGCATCCGATTGAATACGATTCCTCGCCGTCAAAAATCGGTTCGAACGTTGTTCCGGCATTGGCCGTTTTCCAGACGCCGCCCGATGCGACGGCAATGTACCACTCGCTTGTATTGCCGGGATTGACAGCAATGTCGCCGATGCGCCCCGACGTGAGCGCCGGGCCGATGGATCGAAATTTCAATCCTTCAAATGCTGATGAACCCAGCTTGCTCCCGTCTTGCTTCCCTTGAGAGAATGAACGTGTTGATAACAGAAGAAGTGAAGCGAAGAAAATATAGGATATGCGTTTCATGGAGATGCTCCTTTTGCTGTCTGTGTATGCTGCTCACTACCTGCCTCTTTCCTCCCACTCCCCTCTCAAAACTACATACATCAACTGGTCGATATGTTTGCCGTCTTTCGTGACGGATTTTCTCATGCGTGATTCACAGGTGAATCCGGCCTTTTCAAGTACCCGGCTTGATGCCGGATTCCACTCGAATACACCGGCAAAGAGCCGGACAATATCGAAATTCGTGAAGGCATAGTCGACGACGGCTTTGACCGCGGCAGTTGCAATTCCTTTTTTCCAGAAGGGCTCTCCGACCCAGTAGCCCAACTCCGCCGAGTGACGGTACACATCAGGCTGTATGTGAATGCCGATTCCGCCGATTACTTCCTGAGGCGATGCAATAGCCCAACCCGTTTCGGGCTGATGCTTCTTCACGGCGCGCAGCCACCGTTTCGCGTCCTGTACTGTATAGGGATAGGGAAACGAATCGCGAAGGTTGATGGAGACATGCCGGTTGTTGGCGTACTTTGCAATTGCTTCCGCATCGGTAACGGCGAAGCTCCGCACACACCAATCGTCGAAGAGCCGAAGAATCACTTCTTCTCTCCGCCTCCGTGGCCGGGACGGCGAGGGCCGCTTCGGCGGGGGCGATCGAATCGCCGGGGGCGGTCGTATTTCTTCTTTGCCTCAATCCGGATTTTCGGAGAGCCGGCAACGGGAGGAGGCAGTTCCTTCAGCCATTCTTCGGGAGGATAGATGGATTCGAGCTTTCTGCCGATAAACTCTTCAATGAGAGGAATCTGCATCCCGTCTTCTTCGCAAGCAAAGCTCACGGAAATGCCGCTTGCGCCCGCCCTTCCTGTTCTGCCGATGCGGTGAACGTAGTCTTCTGCATCAAGCGGCAGGTTGTAGTTCACGACATGGCTGACTCCTTCGATGTGCAGGCCTCGTGCCGCGACATCGGTTGCGACAAGGATCCTGAACTTTCCTTCCCGGAATCCCTCCAACGTTTTCACGCGTTCATGCTGTGACACATCTCCGGAAAGTAATCCGCAGGAAATTCCCCGCGACATCAGTTGTTCCGCAAGCCTGTGCGTGCTGTCTTTTCTGTTTCCAAACACAATCACCCGCTCCAGATTTTCCTGCACGATCATGTTGTAGAGGAGCTTCAGCTTGTCTTCTGTGGTCACGATATAGACGCGCTGATCAATTGCTTTCACGCTTACCTGTTCCGGTTCGATATCAACGTGATGCGCTTCGCGGGTCCAATTTCCGGCCAACCGCCGTACATCATCCGTGAGTGTTGCCGTGAAGAACATCGTCTGCCGTTTGTCTTTGTGAGGCGTGCTCATCACGATCTTGCGGATATCGGGAATGAACCCCATATCCAGCATCCTGTCCGCTTCGTCAATAACCAGTATCTCAACGTGGGAGAGATGAATATGATGTTGCTTTTGAAAATCAATCAACCTTCCCGGCGTTGCAACAACAATATCCACCTGCCCGTCAAGCCATCGCTTCTGCCGCTCGTAGTCCATTCCGCCAAACACCGCCACGATTTTCGCATGTGTGTATTTTGAAAGTGATTTGGCATCCTTCTCAATTTGCAACACAAGCTCACGCGTCGGGGCAAGAATCAGCGCCCGCGGGCTTGCCTTTCGCCGCTCCGCAAGAGGTTTGCGAAGCAGATGTGAGAGAATCGTGATCAAGAATGCGGCACTCTTTCCCGTACCTGTTTGCGCCCTGCCCGTACAGTCTTTCCCCTCCAACGATTTTGGCAGAATCTCCGCCTGCACCGCCGTGCAATACTGAAAGTTCAGGTCGGCGATTGCATGCATGATTGGGTTCGGAAGGTTGAAGTCATGAAAACGGGTCTTTCCTTCGATCGGCGGGACATCAAACTGTGAAATCTGCCAATTATCAACAAGTGGTGCTTCAGGTTCACGCTGGGTTCGAGGCTGCGAATGTTGACGAGGCGGTCGTGTTGGAGGGCGTTGCGGGCGAGTACGATTATCGGCTCTCTGCGGCCGCTCGCTTCGCTGTTGTCGTGGTCGCTCACCCCGCTGACTCTGCGGACGAGGATTCTTCCCCTGATACCCGCGCCGGCTGCTCTCACGTTTTGGCGGTGTCTGCTGCCGCTGCTTGGGCGGTTCAACGGTGGCCGGGGTCTTTTTCTTTCCCCGAATCTTGCCGCTTAACCATGAAGCAACTTTCTTGATGACTTTTTTCATTCAGATCGGATTTGAGGAACGGATGCCTCTGTTATGAGGAGAAGATGAGGGTTCGATGTATCAGTCTTTGCGCGTATGAGTGTTGAAAGGGAAGCCGTACGTCCGGCAGTTCAAGATACGAAGTATGGCGGTGAGATGAAAGACGAGGAGGCCCGCGTTTCGGGCCTCCCGTAGGGGGGCTTTTGGGCGCTTAGCGTTTCAGTTTGAAGGTGAAGGGAACGCTAACCCACACATCCACCGGGCCGCTGCTCATATATCCGGGTGTGAACACAAACTGCTTCGCCGCTTCAATTGCCGCGTCGTTGAACAGCTCGTTGTCGCTTGCATAGATCCGGGCCTCACGCACTTTTCCCTCTTTCGTCACCCAAATCCTGACGGTTACTTTTCCCTCAATACCCGCCCGTCGGGCCAGATCGGGATACTGCGGGGTTACGCGCTTCACCACTTCCGGAAAGTGTTCAACAATCTCAAATGGCACGGGCTCTGCGGTTACATCCGGAATATCGCCGGTCCCCGGACCAGCGCTTATTCCCTCATCGTCACCGGTACCTTCCTCTCCGCCAATGGCATCCCCCCGTGAGATTTCATGCTGCGTCGCGAGTGTTTTCGTTTTGTCGGCAACGGCATCGGGCACAACAACTATCTTACCCGCCGCAATATCCGTCGCTTTCGGAGAAGCGCCACCTCGAGGTGAGGGAAGAGTGTAATCTTCCAAATTGATCGGACCGCGTTCTACGGGGATGCCGCGGGGCTTTTTCCACTCCACCTTTGTCATGTCAATTGGCGATTGCATGGCCGGAAGAACGAAGTAAGCCCCAATCACCATCGCATGAATCACAACCGAAACAACCAGCGCAAGAAGAATGTTGCGTTGTTGGATGCGTTCCGTTTCCATTGCGCGATAGACCAACGAAACGGAATACGCAGGCCGTCTGCTTGTTGCAGCAAATGCCGGTGACGTCATGGCTACCTCCATTGTGTGTTGATGGAAGAACGGTTAGTAACGCCAACAACTCAGCAATCAAAGAAGGTGCCATGACGTATCCTGCAAATTCATGTCGAATGCCGCAGTCGAGGAAGACTCCTCTTGCATTTTGCAGGACGGGTTGTACCTAAAACAGTACAATGCTTGTAAGCAGCCGGGAAATGAATCGAACGGATGAATTGCAGTTTGCAATGGATGGCAGGTGAATAATGATGAGAGTCCAACGGTACTGTGTCTGCAAACTCTCAACACCATTCATGTTTCCCTAAAACACACTCACCTTTACGTACCGCCCCGGATTCTGTTTGAAATCCATCAGAAGCGAGTCGAGCGAAAGAATGCTGTGATCTATATGCCGGTAGAGTTCGTCGTCGTTCGTGAGCTTGCCGAGACTGTTCGACGGGTCGTTGAGCCGTGAGAAGAGAGAATCGGAGCGGCGAATAACCGAGCTGAGATTGTTGTAGAACGATTCATCAACAATGAGTTTGCCGAGAGTTCCTTTGCCTTCTTTGAGGGATGTCGTCACGTCAGAGAGGTTTGTTATGAGGGAGGAGACATGTCCCGCCATCTGCTTGTCGTTGATGAGCCGCGCTGCAAGTCCCTCACCGCTGGTGAGTTGCTTCGTCATTGCTTCGACATTGGCGGCGGTTTTCAGAAGCTTGTCATTCAGTTCCGTCGAAGTAATCAGCCTGCCGATCGTGCCTTCTCCTTTGCTGATTTTTTGGGAGATGACTTGAATCGTATCCATCGTCTGAATTGCCGAGGCAATCAGATCTTCGAGTCCCGGCTCGGCAACAACGTCGAGGAAACCGCCTTCCGGCAGCATTTGTTTGGACTGGCCGAGCGTGATATCCACAAACTTGTCGCCTAAAACACCGAGAGCCTTGATCGTCGCTTTGGAGTCGCTCGTGATCAAGCCGAAGTAGTTTCTCGTGATGTCGAGCGTGACGAGAACGCCGGTTGTATCGTTGCGCGTCGAAAAATCCATACTCTTCACAACGCCGATTTTCTTACCGGAAACGGCAACCATGTTGCCTTCGGACAATCCTTTTATGCTGGAAATGAAAAGATAGGCCGTATCGTGCCGCGTCAGGATGTTCGTGTTCTTGCCGATAACAAGTCCGAGTATTCCCGCAAGAATGAGTCCGGCAACGAACAAGATCCCCGTGCGGAGATTCCGCCAGCCGACTCCGCCTGTGGGCGATGTGTTGATTTTAGCCATAAATGTCGAGTTGAGAGTTTGAAGAGTTTTTTGAGTTCATAGAGTCACAGTTCTTCGGGGTCGAGCAGGAAGGATTGTACGAACGGATGGTCGCATTCCTGCATCTTCTCCGGTTCGTCGTGAAAGATGATTTCGCCGTGATAGAGAATCAGCACATCATCGGCGATGCTGAACACATCGTTGATGATATGCGTAACCATCACGGCACCGAGGCCTTTTTCTTTCTTGAGCTGGCCGATGAATGCGAGGATTTTGTTCGAGCTGACCGGATCGAGTCCGGCAGTCGGCTCGTCGAACAGTACCATCTCCGGCTCGAAAATCAACGCCCGCCCGATTGCAACACGCTTCCGCATGCCGCCGGAAAGACTGTCCGGCAACTGATGCGCATGGGCTTCGAGTCCGGCAAACTTCAATTGTTCCTGCACGCGATGCGCTATTTCATGTTCGGGCAGATTGAGATTTTCGCGCAGGAAGAATCCCATATTCTCGCTCACGGTCATCGAATCGAACAACGCGTTGCCCTGAAAAACGATCCCCATCTTCTTCCGAATCGGGAACAGTTCCTCCTCGCTGAACTTGCTGATTTCGATTCCGTCAATATAGATCTCTCCGAATGTCGGCTGAATCAATCCCAACATCAGCTTGATGATGGTACTCTTTCCGGAGCCCGACGGACCGAGAATCGCCGTGATCTTGCCGTCGGGAATTTGCATCGAAATCCCGTTGAGAACCTCGCGGCCCGAATAGTAAAGATGTACGTCTTTGAATTCAATCATTTACGGGAAATTCCAAATCTCAAATACCAAATTCCAACGGAAGGAGTTTATCAGAAGTTCATATTCTCCAGCACCAACTTGGAGATGTAGAAGTTGGCAACGAGCACAAGGCCTGATGAGACCACAATGCCTTTGATGGTTGAACGTCCGACGCCCGCGGTTCCTCCCTGCGCTGAAAAACCGTTGAAGCAACTTACCAGAGTAATAATCACTGCGAACACAAACGGCTTCACCGCCCCGACAACAAAGTCCTTTACAATAAGCTGGTTCAAGGCGGAGTTCCAATAGAAGCCCGGATCAATATGATGGTAGATTTGCGCGACGATTCCTCCGCCGACCAATCCCACAAAATCACTCAACGCCGTCAGGGGGAAGAACATGACAAGCGCCGCGAATAACCGCGGCATCACGAGCCGTGCAATCGGGTCGGTGCCGAATGCCCGTAGCGCATCGATTTGTTCGGAGATTTGCATTGCGCCAAGTTCGGCTCCGTTGCGTGCGCCAACACGCGCCGAAAGCATCAGGCCGGTTACAATCGGGCCCATCTCCCGAATCACCGAAAGCGCCGTTGTGCGTCCGGTCAGCAGCTTCGCGCCGAAGCCTTCGAGCTGGTTTCCGACTTCGACCGTCAGCAAGCATCCGATGGCAAGCGAGCTGACAAAGATGATGGGTATCGACTCCGTGCCGCAGATGTACATCTGGTTCAGAATCTCACCCCAATACCGTCGTGTGGACGAGAAGCTTTTGAACGTACGTACGGAAAAGAGATAGAATTCCTGCAGTGTATGCACGAAGTCTTTGAGACGCTCGTTCAATGTCTCGGCATACTCTCCGACTGCATTCCACATCTTTAGAACGATTGCGCAATCTCCTTGTAGGTTTTCAGAATCACGATGCTAAAAATACGCAAAAAGGGATTGAGGGAGAAGAGATTTTACAAACTGCAGCGGGGGCGGATACATCAGGGCTTTCCTTTGTATTGGCTTCCCTTCATTGTTCCCTGAGCGGCGATTCCGATGAGCGTCAGCACGGCCAGCAACGCGGTGTTGATGTTGGGTTCCAGGTTGAGACTTTCTGTAATGAGAAATGCGCCGGTAAGCGACGAGAGAATGATCAACGCCCACTCGACGAGAAAGGAAAGAAGAATTGCCCCAAGAACTCCCCCGACAACAAAGGGCAGCCACGAAGGGAGAGCACTGTGGGTTGCGAACTCCTCCATCATGCTAAAGAACACATAGCCGCCGGCGACAAATCCCGCTACACGAACAGCGATCTTTTGCAGGAAAAATCCGGCAGCCGCAGCCGCCAGTCCGGCACCGAGCGCAACATAGAAGATCATGGATTCCTGATGATGAATAAATCGCGGAGCTATGCTCATCACCAGCATGAATGCGACACCGCCGACGAAGAGCCACAGAACTTTCCGTCCGGCAAAGAGAAGGAGAAGTCCGATTATGATCGGAAAAAGATAATAGAAATCAATATCGGGCATAGTAAGAGAAGGCAATTAGAGAGATTGTGTAGGGAAGGAAGCCCCGTTTTCTTTTCGCACAGAAATCCGAGTGTTTCGCCGGAACAGGGTGAGGTTTCAGTGTGTTGCCTCACCCGTGTTAAAAGCAGATCAAAAAAAACTATTTGGCTGGCGTATAGTATTTCAGTGCTTCAGGTAAGTGTGCCTTAATATCAGCAATACGGGTCTCATCCGACGGGTGTGTGCTGAGAAACTCGGGGGGCGCGGCTCCGCCTTTTGCGGCGGCCATTCTCTCCCAGAATGTTACCGCTTCCCGTGGATCATACCCTGCCATCGCCATGAAAATCAATCCCATTCTGTCCGCCTCGCTCTCCTGCGAGCGGCTGAACGGAAGCAACACACCAAACTGCGCGCCGACGCCGAATGCCGTCATCCAGAGGTTCTGTGTTTCTTGCGGCTTGTCTTTCACGGCAACTGCAAGCGCCATGCCGCCGAGATTGGCAAGCAAACCCTGGCTCATGCGCTCATTTCCGTGCTCGGCAATTGCGTGTGCAATTTCGTGTCCCATCACAACGGCGAGGCCGGTTTCCGTCTTTGTGACAGGGAGGATTCCTGTATACACAACGACTTTTCCGCCCGGCATGCACCACGCGTTCACCTGCTCGTTGTCAACCAGATTGAATTCCCAGTTGTACCCCTGCAGCCTGTCAGCCCAGCCGCTTTGCCGTGCATATTGTTCAACCGCATTCTGGATCTTGTGGCCGATCCGTTTCACCATTTCGGTGGCTTTCTGGTCGGTGCTGACCTTGTTCTCTTTGAGAAACTGATCGTATTGCGAGTAGCTCATGCTTAACATTTCACCCGCGGGAATGATAGTTAACTGCTTCCGCCCGGTCACCGGGTTGGTGGTGCACGTGACAAAAACGACCGACAACACGATAACGACGACTGCCGGAAGGTAGAAGCGTTTAATTCGAATCATTGCCGTGTCCTTTCTTTTGTGGAAGACCCCCTTGGTTGACTAAGAATACAACAGTTCTGGATTATCTGCAACAAAATGAAATTGTTGTCATCATCACGGAATCAGCCACCTTCAATTACTCGCGGCTGACATGACAATGGAATCAGTCAGCGAATCTGCGTTGAAGGTCACCTTCGCATTTTTCTCCGACCGCCGATTCAACCCGCAAAAAACTGGGCGGAAGAGAAGCCCCTGGACCTGCACAGAGAATCTTCGCAAACCTTCTTTTGACGAAGAGGGTGTCACGAAATGCAAGCATTGACAGTACCGCCAAGAGATGATTAAAAATTGCAATACGAGAGATTTGGGGAATTATATACTTGACAAACCAAGATTAGTTTTGTATATTGTACTCAGTTAATCGAACTGAGGACACAATGAAACTCGCAAAGAAAAGCCTGACGATCAGCGGACTCGCTCACAATGAGGCGAAAGAGAACGAAGCAAGGGAAACCCTCGAAAGACTCCGCTGGGGTTCTGGGGTAGCTTGTCCCCGTTGCGGTAGCATGGACGTTGCTAAGATCGAAGCGAAGCCCGGAAAGAAAGTCCGTCAAGGCTTGTACCGTTGCCGTGATTGCCGAAGGAACAAAACGAGCAATCAATTCACAGTTACGGTTGGGACTATCTTTGAAGATTCCCACATCCCCCTGTATATCTGGCTTCAAGCGATTTCCCTCTTGTGTAGTTCCAAGAAGGGAATGAGCGCGCATCAATTACACCGTCAACTTGGGATTACCTACAAATCCGCGTGGTTCATGGCTCACAGGATCCGCTTTGCAATGGAGCAGAAGCACACGCGTAGAATGCAGGGAACGATTGAAGCGGATGAGACCTACATAGGCGGAAAGAGCCGGCGCGTGGGACGGCAAACAGGTTTAGAAAATAAGACTCCCGTTGTGGCATTGGTTCAACGGAACGGCAAGGTACGTTCTTTCGTTGTACCTACCGTGACGGCAGCGACGTTAAAGGAAACGCTACTTGCAAATGTTCATCCTTCTTCCCATCTTATGACAGATGAGCTTGACGGCTACAAGAAGGTGGGGAAAGAGTTTGCTTCCCACAAGACAGTCAAGCATAGCGAGTTTGAATACGTTCGCGGCAACGTGACCACGAACACGGTTGAGGGGTATTTCGGATTACTGAAACGCGGAATCAACGGCGTGTATCATCACGTCAGCAAGGAACACCTTCACCGCTACCTTGCCGAATTTGATTTCCGATACAATCGTCGAAAGATTGACGATCACGATAGAACGGTTTCCGCAATTATGAGCACAGAAGGAAAGAGGCTCATGTACCGGGACTGACAAGGCTCAACGCATGAAGAAGGAAGCAGAGAACAAAAAGCATACGAATGAAAAACCTGTCTCTCTCTATCCGTTGGAACCAGAAGAAGCGATAAGAAGGCTGTTGCAGGTTAAGCCACAAGCTAAGAAGAAAAAAAGAAAGCCTATGCGTTCTCGCGCATAGGCTCCTACAAAGCAACTATTTGAACCAACGGGACATTGGTAAGATAGTTGTCTGTTGACTCAATGTCAACAGGGGTGTCAAAAATCTCCTAATGCTCGTAACCTATCTTGCCGATAACTAAAGATACCGGACGGCGGAAATCCGCCCGGTATCTCGTTGTTGGTTTCCTGCGCGTGGCTATGCGTCGTAAACTGGCGCGTTCCATGCACTTTTCACAAGATTAATACCGGCCAAGCAGTCAGACTTATTGTAATAGCCTTCGCCTGAGTCGGCAACGATCTTGTAGTTTGCGGCTTTTAACCGCCATCTCCAGTAATTGCTGGAGTCTTGATAGATTTGAAAAAACATTGTATTGCCTTTCTATGGATAGTTCGACAAAAGTTTTTCTGTTCAGATACTACCATGCCGGAACTTGGTGGACTCTTGATATTCCCGCAACAGATAAAGCAGATGCAGAAGCGAGACTCAAGAAACTGCCGCTTGCCCGATATGATGGAGAGCTTGCAGTACAAATACCCGCTAAAGTTCCCTCGTTTGTAGTACGAACGTTTGTTTGGTTTAGGAATCTTACCCGCCGTAGCGGGTAGTCGCATCAAGTATCGCGAATTCGGTTTCCCGAAAGTCGCATTTTCATAACAGCCTCCTTTCTCGAAAAGGGTGGTTGCGAAGCCTGCCAGTTGATTAGCGTCTACGCGGCAGGCTTTTTCTTGTTTATTTGCTCAACTTTGGTTCAAAAAAAATGTCAACACTCTTGACTTCGATCCCTATTCAGTTTATCTTGAAAGCGCAAATGGGGATCATCCCAAATGCAAACTACCCCAGTTCTCTTTAGGGTTTCAGATCGAGCCGGTTCCAGCCAGTTCGGTCTGCTTCATGAATCATAAAATCCAAATGTGGAAGGCGAATCTCAAAAGGGTTCGCCTTTCCTTTTTGCCGCCTGTAACGCGCGCGTTTTCAATGACTTACAGACAGCCAACTGATTTGAAATATAGCTTATTACATCGGTTTTATCAATAGGATCATCAGAGAAGTTATGCACATTTATCAAAGTAAATCGGTTGGTCTCGCGCGAAGAAGAAAAAACTGTATCCCATCCGGCTAAACCCCCTTGAATAGTAAATACTTACGGCTATCGGACAACCTCACCATCGCAGAACCTTTCCACGCGTTATCCACATGAAACACACGTATTTATCCACAACAAAGAACTGATACTGGGGCAGGAACGGAGCGAAGGGGATTGTTGGTTGGAAGAATTGGTTAGGAGGACTTCAGTGTTGCTGCATCGGTGATGTCAAGAAACTCAATTAGCTTCTCTTCGTCGTTTTCAATTATCTCAAATAGAATATATACAATGGGGACATCCTCAACCGGGAGTTCATCCGTTTTCAAAATTCTGTAAACATCTGGTTCTCCCGGTATCGTAGTAAAGCGGCGCGGATCTCTTGCAATGAGGATGAAGTTCTCTTTTAGCTCTTTGACTCGTGGGTATTTCTTTTCCAGCTTGTCAATACTCTTTTGGAAGCGATGGGATTCCCTGCAATCGTACACTGTGATCCCCCGAAGTGGTTTTAAGCAGCTAAACGAATTTTCTTTATGACACCCTTAGCCCACCCCATTGCTTCTAATGGTACTGGGTTGTTGAACCGCAAGAATATGGATGCAGGGGGAATAGTCTCCCCGGTTTTTAGCACTTGCCAACTCAACTCTTTATGCGTGAGATTACTAAGTTCAGTAGCATTATACTTCTTGAAGTATTCGACAACTTGCGTTGCAAAATCAATCTCATCTTCCGTGAGTGCTCGCAAGTCAGGTTTTTCCTCAACTGTTGGCTTTATCTGGTCATAGCCGAAGTATTTTTCTTTGCGAAGTACTAAGTGCCCGCGCGCTTTCAAATTCTCCCGAACCGGGACAAGATGTTTTGGGATTGGTCCAGCCTTCTCCCTGATGTAATCATCACCAGTAATCGTTGAACCGTTTTGAGCATACCAAAAGAAATCCGTGTAGTACAACATCTTATTTAGCACCGTTGCAGAGAACTTTGGATTGTCTCTATTCTCGTAACAAATGTGCAGTACAAGTTCTTTGAATTTTGCCGTATTATATGTCTTCATAATGTCTTGCGCCCTCCCAACCGATATTTTATCGGCTGAACTTCTTTTTGTTGATTTGGTGGATCAAGGGGAGTAACCTCTGCGCTACGCTTGAAATATAAGTCATTTTCCCCAGCCTGTCAAGAAAAATAACGACAAAAATGTCGCCTTAGTTCCAGCCATATTCGGTTTGTCAACTATATAATCCCCGAGATTTGTGCTTGACAATACGAATAATAATGGTTAGCATTCGCCAGCCCCAAAAATGGACGGATCCTACCCTTTGGGGTAGTTACATCTCTTCTTAAGAAGCTTCACTAATACAGCGGTACCGTGGCAACACTGTGTTGGATGGTCCTGAAAAGTGTTGTGCGAAGCTGCCTACCTTACCGCACTTTTTAATTCTGTTGAGATCGAAATAGCATAATTGTTGTTCCGTGCAGTAACCACAATCAAAACGGGGCCGGTTTGAGCGAAACCCTCCGCCCATATTTGAACTCGGCTGGTCGTTTCGTGCCACTCTACTAATAAGAAGCCTCAACCATTCTACGAGGTACTCGATGGAAAATCCCAACACGCAACCAAATCAGAAGCCCTTTGTCGAAAGGATCAACTTGATGAGAAAGGTGTGGATTAAGATGCACAAGCAATGGGCTCATCATTATGTTGTTCGTGCTGAGCATCAAGACAGACATTATACCGAAAACTCCTTGTGGGGGAGAAATCTCATTCAATCTCAACCGGAACTTGTCAAAGGGACCGATAATCTCCGATCGGCAAAGGAAGCATTCGGCCACAACGAAATATCAGCCTCCGAATTGAGAAGAGCGAGGTTGGATTTGAAGAGAGTCGTCAAGTCTATTCACCATTTCGGGAACGATGACCGGACGCTACTGGGAGAATGGATGCAGGACATGGTTGTCCCTGTCTACACGAACAATGTTGCTGGTGCAGTTTACATCGGGGCCGGTTTGCTGGTAGTAATCGTAGGCTTGAGGGGACTTGGAGACCTTAGTACGTGGTCTCTTCCCTCATGGTTCTTAAATGATCAAAGCAGATTACGCGAGGCAATCGTACTGTCTGCCCTTGCGCTCGAATTGCTGCTATTAGTATTCCTTGGTGTCCTTCAAATGTTTACGCCGGAGGACACGAGGCGGAAACGTTCTGAGACGGTTTCCCTTGAGGAGGCTGCTTTAATGCTCAAGGAGTTGAAAAACGAGTTTGCTCGTGAAGGAGTCCAGACGGTGGATCAGTTAGTTGAGAAGCGCGTCAGGAGAGAAATCGACCGGATCAAGAATCTCCTTTGAGAATTGTGAGATTGTCATGAACAAAACGATAACACCGTATTTTGTCCTTTACTTGGTCGCGCTGACTGGTCTGTTGTTGGTAACAGACGAACGCGACATTGCGGAGGCCGAAGGAAAACAAGTTATCTCGGTTTTGATGGAGGAAATTCTCAAGGCACCTGTCTTGACGGTGCCGGATGTAGTCCGTTTGCCGCTCATGAGTGAACAGCCCGTTCTTCTTTCAATTGCCGGGTTGGCAACGTACTCCGAAAAGAAGAATGTCCGGTATTTTGTGAATGCGATAGACTCGGTACCTCCTGACTGGCACCTCGTGCGTATCGAACGCGACTCTAGTGGGAATGGGTTAATGTACCTGCCAATTGGCCAGAAGTCGGAGTATACATTCGAGGCATATTGCAAAGTTGATCGGGAGTTTCCGCAGAAGATATCAGGAAATCTAAAGAGAGGTTTGGAAAAAGCACTCGCTCAAGAGCTGAAGGATCAGGAAAGTAAGCGCGTCAGATTCGTTCTGAAGGTGGGTGAAGAAGGGGAATTCCTGCCGCTTGCGTTTGAAGTTGACAGGACTTTTGACAAATGGATTACAGGCAGGAAGTACTCGAAGAGAATTTTTGTTTCGAATGTAGACCCTTTCAGGGTAGGAGTTACTCTTGTCAGCAACCCTCCGCGGCCATTCTATCTTGAAAGGACGAAGAACACCATTCGCCTCAATTGGGACAATCCAGACGTCGGGGTAACAAGCGTAACGGTGCGCGGTTCGGCGAACCGGGGTTTGGGAAATGATGATGTTGCAGAGACCAGGTTCGTGATTGATGTTGGACCACCGCGATGGCAACCCGATCCGAAAACGACAGCGTATAAGAACGTGAATTATCGATGGGAAAGCGGGCTTGGCGGTATGAACGCAGATGAGTATGTCGTTC
This sequence comes from Bacteroidota bacterium, assembly GCA_019637975.1. Classification (NCBI taxonomy): domain Bacteria; kingdom Pseudomonadati; phylum Bacteroidota; species Bacteroidota bacterium. The sequence continues at coordinate 117,892 of JAHBUR010000013.1, forward strand.
AAATGCACGCAAACGACATGTTGATCGAAACAATCTCTCCCAACCAGTATCCGTATGAAAAGAAGATTGACCCGTCGTGGTCGAGAGTGGCTTTCAAAGCTGTTGCCGGCAACAATATACTCAAGCAAATTGATGTACAGGTAAAGGAGCCGCCTCCGCCTGAAATCAGATGGGGAGAAGTAAAGAGAGGAGACGATGATGTTCGCGTCGAGTTCTTCTCCGAGGATATAGATGGCGGACCGGTCGCTATTAACATGAACGTCATCCAGCCCTCGGGGGTTAGAGCCCTACTCGAGCCTCAAGGGAAGGCCAAGAATTTTGTTATTACCATCAAAGACACAAAGAACATTAGGACTCCCCATGTCGAACTACGAGTACAGGCCATCGGAATCGGCGGTGTCTCCAAGACGCCTGCCCGTACCATCACTATTCGATACAATTGACATGTTCGAGCTTGATCAATGCTGCGCTTACGGTGATCACAAACCACGTAGAGGAATATCGAGGTCTTCAGCATGTGGCATGCTGGTTGCGCTTGCAATGTTGTTCTGCTTCACTTCTCAAGCCGTTTATCCGCAGAGTACCGAGGATAGCACAGCACAATTGGAGAGTTATAAACGGCAGATAAAGAGACTCTACTCTGAAGTTGAGAAAGTTCAGCGCGAGGATTTCTATTTCACAAAACTGAGGGCGTGGTGGATTGAGAATCCTGAGTTGGAGGACTCAATCCGCTCCAAATACTTGCAGACAATGGGCTCCGACCAATTCCTGAGAGAGAAAGACCCGTTTTATGTGGTGGCAACACCGCCACCACATAACGATCTTATTGTGCTGTTTTCAGGAATTAACATTGTAAAGGGGGCAGAATTGCGAGAATTCCTTTACAAGAAAAGGGAAAACCAGGATCTTAGGCGCCAAATAATAGAAAGTCCGGGCAGGCGTGCCGAACTTCTAGACTCGGTCCAAATTGCAAGTGTGTCCGCGCCTCGGATATTCAACGGGGCAGATACAACAATAAAATACTTCAACCGATACGCCATCGAGGGTATTGACCATAGCGCTTCCACTGTTTTTTCGGCAAGATTCCCCGAGAGATTGAATTGCAAAATAGATGACAAGTGGGGCATCGAGTTCAAACTTGGAAATGAGGAAATGAACTATCCGTTCTGGTATTCGGGCAATAGTTCCATCCTGATTCTCTATAAGAGAATAAAGTTGGGAGGACAGATCCCTCTCTGGCTGGGCTCACCTGACAATCGCCTGACCGGGAAGCTCTGGACACCCCGCGGGCTCGACGGGGGGTTTGGTATGCATGGGGAGTTCGATTTCGCCTTTGCTGGAGGTGCATTGTTGGTTGGGGCACGGCGCTCTGATGTCAACGGCACGTTTGCTCAACTTCCAAACATCTACAGAATCAGTGTTATGGCACAGGCGTGGTATTCTTTCACCATAACTATCAAGAACTCTGCTGATCTTGTACGAGTCAAGGTTGGCGGTGGATACCATCAGATTGCTCGGGATATCATGACATATTCTGCTAGCGGAGATAGATCGAAAATTTTGCCGAGCGGCGAATCCGACCGCCCATTTTGGAGCCCGTATATCAGCTGTGATATCATGGATCAGCGCTCCGATGATAGGTTTGGAGGTTCTTTTCAATATTACCACGAATGGTTGATGACAACAATCTGGCTTGAACTTCTACCGAACCACATAAGAATTGAGCTTAAGGGCGGGTTGCCAATACTACGCAGCCGTTATCCGTGGGAACCTACGCATTTTGTCACCATGAACGTACCAATCACGTTTGCCTTCTAATGCCATGATACCATCACGAACAACTTGTTCTTTCTTGATCGGTGCCGTCTTACTACTTGGTGTTTCTACCGAGCAAGTGTACCCGCAGTCGCTACAAGATTCCTTAAGGGAGGCAAGGGAAGAAGTCGAGTCACTAAAACGTATTCGCGAGGCGCTTGACGAAGCGAACCCTGAGTACACGCAGTTCTTCAAAATATGGGCTGTCTTCGATGAAGGGCTACGATTGCGCATCTTCAACGTGTTCCGAGAAGCTAACTACGAGTTCAGCACGCAAGACACGATTTTTGTTATCCTCCGCAATGACAGTACAATTGCGGAAATCCGGATTGGGAGGGTTACCACAGGTCCGCACTCAATCAGAACTCATCTTGACAGCAGATTGATACGGGATATTGTCTCACGGAACTATGAGTTGGAGGATCTCGAGCCTGACGGCTACAAGCGCCGCCAACAACGACCCCCTCAGCCAAGGCCTGTAGCACCCAAATGGGCAGCTGCATCGTTTTCGCTGTTCGAGGTGGGAGTCCGCTTCGGTAATGATTGGGGTGTAATTGGACGCGTCGGTGACGATATGCTCGGTTATCCTTTCTGGACATCGGGTCAAGCGTGGGTGCTCGCCTCCTACAAAGCTCTCAAACTTGGGGCGCGACTGCCTGTGCATGGTGGCAAGGAAGACTGTACTCCTCAGGTTTTGAGGAGGTTGATAAACGGCAGCACAGGGGTGGCCGGGGAGATCGAGATTGAATGGGAAGAACTGAAGGTGGGCGAGTTCCAGAGCTATGCCGGAATTGGAGGGAGCTTTTCGATTGGGGAGCTTGGCAAGAGGCGACCCGAATACCTCGTGGGAGTGCGGAAAACAGAAATCATGGGACCAGACACAGTGAGCTATACCGATTCGCTTTTCTCCATTACGAGTTTGGGTCACTTTTATTACGCACTTGACTGGTTGTTCGATTCGGACGCTCAACTGCTTGCGTTCAAGCTCGGGGCAGGAGCACAGCGGGTTGTTCGCGGGCGGTACTACGATTCCTCGCTCGATATTGAGATCCTTGAGAAGTACAAGCCTGACTTTTTCCCCTATCTCTCGGTGGAGTATAGAAACCAGCGGGTTGAGTGGTTCGCACTCTCGGCACAATACTCCCGGCTACTGATGGTCGGTGCATGGGCGGAGTATCTCCCCTACTTCATGTTCTTCGATATCAAGTATTCCCGTGTGCTTCGCAAAGACCTTCGCCCGTGGGAAAAGAGAGATTATTTTGCGGCAACTGTCGGGTTTAAGTTTAGTTTTTAGCCCTCTGTTCGCCAGCAAAAGGAACTAGGAGGATCCCAAACGTCAGCTCGACCAACTTAAGAAGCCATTCGTATGCTTGCCTTGTCACAAGCACTTGTTATCGCTTTCCTCTTAAGCGGGACAGATTTCATCTGCAATGATGCTAGGTCTGATTCTCCCCCTTCTCCCAAGCCTGGCAGAATGGAGCAGGAAAAACGAGGTGAACGAGGCCGCCTCGAGAAGGCTGGACTCGACTCGGTAGGCAAAGCACCACCCGAAAACAAAATCAGTGACTCGGTGAAGACACCAGCGCAATCTTGGTCTCGCAGGTCCGCCCAAACTCAATCTCCTGCGCAAGAAGAAGTCGTAAGATCGTCACACACCTTTGCGCCTGACACAGCAATCGCTGTTGAGCCAGATCCAATGGTTGACATAACTGGGAGGGGGAAGTTCGTCTTGAGAAGCGAACAACCCACGGTATCATCGTCAAATGCCAATCCAAATGTAATTAGAGATGGTATCCGCCCTGACATCAGAACAGGCCAAGATTCTCAGCAGTACTCCAGCTACTCGAGAAAAGACCCCAAACCCGATTATGACACAGTAGGATTTGCATTCGATACAACATGGACATTTTGTACTCTGGATTTTCAAGAGGGAATCCACCGTGTTAACGGCGGATGGTTTGACTCATTGTGGATAGAGATTCTTGACCGCGGAGAGATAGTTCTGTCAACAAGGTTTGATTCCACGCCGCGCTACTCGGGGAGAAGTGGCAGAAACTTTGATAGCTATCGCGTTAATTTGACTCTGACATCGGGCGATGCAATCAGGTTGGTAGGGACACCTGGAGGAGATAGAAACACCCGGTTCATCAGTATTGCTGAACTGCGCGTGTATGCTCTGAAGAAGACAAAACAAGAAAACTGAAGACTTCTATGCCACGGAATGTCTAGAGCAGCTATGGGAAAGCTAGGTGATACAGCCCGAAAGATTGACTGGACCGTAGTTGTTCCATTGGTCAGCATAGCATTAACATCTTACTTGCAGTGGGAGCAAATGAAGGTTTCATCCGAAAGCGCTATCTACCAAGTAACGTCAACTCCAAAGAGGGAGGGCTATGCAACGTTCATGCAGAATCTATTGTATGCATACGACAATGCCATGAGCGGGAATGGTAAGGAACTGCAGAAGAACATTGATGGTCTGGAGATGGCGTATTATGGTATTCAGCCTTTTCTCGTCAGCAAGAACACGCAAGATACTCTTTACTCCAAAATCAGAGATTTCGATGGATACTGTACAGAAATCCTTAAGTTACAGCGGGCATCTCAAAAGAGAGAGCAGTTGAGAACGGAATTCGCTGAGTACAAGGTGTTCTTCCAAAGATACCTGTTCTTTTCTCTATTCTCGGTAGAATGATCGATCAACTTTCTTACGCCGTGACGTATGTACCCTTCCAACTGCCCTAACTGCTCTGCTCGGGTTCCACTATCAGGCTTGGGCAAAGCGATATGACTTCCTCCCAATGCAGAATATTCGAACTAGAGTCTACCGGGGAGGCGCCGTCTCCTTCGGCTTGTGGATAAATCGCTTCTTCCTAGCCGACATCCGGGTACACTACATAGTGCAAGGGCAGGAACAACGCGTATACGAGAATCAGGGCACGGCAACCGACCTGAGTGCTGAAGGGTTAGGGTTCACCCTCAAAGGGGCGGTGACGTTTGCGCTAACAAAAGGTATGATCGTGGATTTGGGCGGAGGGTATCTTTGGGACAATTACGAAGTGGCCATTGTGCAAAGGTCAACTCTCACAAACGCGGCTACAGGTCGAGTCGCCAACCGCACGAAGGTTGGCAGTGCTATCCTTAGTGGGGGCCTGCGTCTTGGCAGTCAGAACTTCTGGTTGAACGCGTCGTCCGATTTTCTCTTTGACGGTCGGACGTTCAGGGGTTACCACCTCATCGCAGGTGTTAATTTCTTGTTGTGAGAAAGCCAGGAAACTTGTCTCTTTGTTAGATCGCAGCATGGCGTTACCTTCTTGTTCTTGCAACGTTCTTGAACTCTTATTGAGGTTGCTGTTCCTTCCATTGTTCGCAGTTGTCGCTTTCTTATTCCGGGGCCTTGCTGAAGAGCCATGCGTCTTACTTCGCGAACCTCGACACGAAGCACGTTCTCTTCCATTGAAGTATGATTATCGTCGCATAGACGAATACGCGATAAGCAGTTCTCCAGAAGTTGAGAAATCAGTAGAGACCCTTAGCGGTTATCTGCTTGCAGGAGCGGCTAATGATCGTGAGAAGGTGCGTTCAGTCTTTCGCTGGATAGCCGGGAACATTGTTTATGATATCCAGTCATTCTTTGTCCCTCCTGCCCGGAAGCCCACGAAGAGAATGTCGGGAAACAATGTGCTTCAAACCCGTACTGCACTCTGTGGCGGCTATGCCGAGTTGTTCGAGATGTTACTCAAACCATCAGGAATTGCAGTGGTGACCATATCGGGGTACGGAAAAGGGTACGGATACACCGAACGCGAGCCATTCGAAGGGAAGGAACCCAATCATGCTTGGAACGCTGTGCAAATTGATGGAACCTGGTTTTTGGTTGACGCAACTTGGGGGTCCGGCTACGCAAATGATGAAAGGCAATACGTAAAGGCATTAGATGAGTCATACTTTTTAACGCCACCTGAGTACTTCAGCTTTGATCATTTTCCCATGGAGACGAAGTGGCAACTTCTTTCAGTGCCAATATCGCTGCAGGAGTTTGAAAAACGACCAGTATTGCGTCCATCGTTCTTTGAACTTGGCTTCTCAGTAGAACAAGCATGTTTGCTTCTCGCTGAGAAAGAGTTTAATGGCTTTCCCGACCTTTTTACGTTCAGCGGAGGGGATGTGTACTTTCACAGTGTTCCACACATGAAGGAACTCCAGGTTGGCAAGAGGTACTATTTTCAGCTAACAGCACCAAATGCAAAGGAAATCGTCCTGATAAATGACATCACTTGGTGTTTTCTGTCAGAACAAAATGGACTATTCTACGGTGAGATAGCGGTCAAAGAAGGAGATCTTACCGTGGGGTTGAGAAACAAAGGCCAAGACAGTCTCTCTTATCAGTCTGTTCTTCGGTACATTGTTCAATAATGCCCAGAATCAGCCAACCGCAAACTGCGAAGAAACTAGGCCGGACACATGCTCAAACATCAGTCGGTTCTT